>JAYTEI010000413.1:0-2421 GCA_043735445.1 Akkermansiaceae bacterium
CCCTAACCACGCCGTCCCGCCGCCGCGTTCGCGCTTGTGATCGTAACTCCCGCCGCCCTATTGTCTCCACCATGAAGTTGCTCGTCATCGAGGATTCCCGGCATCTTCTGCACTCGCTCGGAGTCGGCCTCAGGAAATCTGGACACGCGGTGGACCTGGTGGCCGACGGGGCGGAGGGACTCGATTTCGCGCGGCTCAATGACTATGACGTCATCGTGCTCGACGTGATGCTTCCCTCCATGGACGGTCTAACCCTCCTCCGGCGGCTCCGCGAAATCGGCAAGCAGACCCATGTCTTGATCCTCTCGGCGAAAGACCAAGTCGAGGATCGCATCCGCGGGTTGCGTCTCGGCGCAGACGATTATTTGGTCAAGCCGTTCTCGTTCGATGAACTCTGCGCACGCTTGGAATCGCTGGTCCGGCGCAAGCACGGTGAAAAAAATCCGGAGATCGCCATCGGCGGAATGGTGCTGAACACTGCGGTACACGCGGTCTCGCGCGACGGACAAACACTCAATCTAACGCCGGCGGAGTATTCCATCTTCGAACGGCTGGCACTCGGCCGTGGGCGAGTTTTATCCAAGGAGCAATTGATCGATGCCATCCACGACAGCGACTCATGCCCGGGCCCGAATGTCATCGAGGTCCTGGTTTGCACGCTTCGCAAAAAGATCGGCTGCCATGCCGCGGCACCGATCATCCACACCCGCCGCGGATACGGCTATTTCATCGAATGAAAGAGGAGCCACCATCGCGGTCGATCCGCCGCCAGTTGACCGTCACGATCGTGGCCGGGACTTTGGTCCTGTTATTCGTGGCGGGTTCGATCTTGCTAGGCGTCATTCACCGGCGGCTGGTCAATGACTTCGACCGCATTCTCGATGCGGAGGCCGCGATGCTGATCCGCAACGCCGAGCGCAAGGGCGGCATCCTTTTCTGGGACGTGCCCGACACCTACTCCGCCGGATCGCGAGAGGACGCGGACCCGGCGTATTGCCAGTTGTTTCTCAAGGACGGGACGGTCGTGGGCCTGTCTCAAACCCTGGGAACGGACGATCTTCCCCGGCTCGACGCGCGCGACTCCGCCGCCTGGGACGCACGGCTCCCGAATGGCCGGCGCGGGCGCCTCGTGCAGCGGCGTTTCTATCCGAAAGTCGGCGAGTTGGACATGCAGGTCCAACCGGAGGACCAGCAAGAGCAGTCCTTTGAAATTCCCGCCGGGATGGACCCGGCGAGTGTCGAGCTGGTGTTGGTGGTGGCCCGCAGCCGCGAACCGCTCGACGCGCTGCTAGGCTCGCTCTACCTCGCGGTGGTCGGGGTGGCGGTGACACTGGCGTTGGCGCTGGCATGGCTGGTCCGGCGGGCGATCACCCGGGCCTTGCTGCCGATCGAGGAAATCAACGCGCAGATTTCCGCGATCGCACCCGGCACCCTCGACAAGCGACTCCACGTTTCCGCGCCGCCGGTGGAACTCGCGGCGATCGAAGCGACGGTGAACCGCCTGCTCAACCGCGTGGAGCAGGCCTTCGAGCGGGAGCGGCGGTTTTCCAACGATCTCGCCCACGAATTGCGGACGCCCATCGCCGAGCTGCGCACCGCCTGCGAGGTCGGCGCGCGCTGGCCCGACGATCCAGAGAGCACGCGACAATTCTTCCAAGACACCGGGGAGATCGCGATCCACTTGGAAAAAATCGTCGGTGCCTTGCTCACCCTAGCAAGATCCCAGGGCGGGACTTCCCAAGGGCTGGCGCGGAGTTTGAAGCTTCACGCGTGCGTCCAGGGCTGCTGGGAACGCGCCGAGGGAACGGGGAAATTCCTCGCTTTTCAAAACCACATCTCCCCGGAAATCACCGCCCTGTGCGACGGGGACATCCTCGAAATCATCCTTCGCAACCTCGTCGAAAACGCGATTTCCCACGGCCAGCCGGGCACCGCGGTGGAGTGCCACGCCAGCATCCTCGCGGACGGCGTGGAACTCCGGCTAGCCAATACCACCCACGATCTGGAGCCGGCCGACCTCGACCGCGTGTTCGACCGCTTCTGGCGCAAGGAGGAATCGCGCACGGATCGCAGCCACGTCGGCCTCGGGCTTTCCATCGCCAAGGCGCTTTGCGAAATGTCAGGCTTGCGGCTGGCGGTCGCCCTGCGGGAGCGGATCTTTGAAGCCAGCATCGCCTTTCCCACCCCGGCTCTATCGGAAAAAAACCCTCCTTCGTTAAGCCGGTCTTAAGCCAAGTGCCATCATTTGAATGCGTATGAAAACACGATCAACCACTACCGTCATCCACCTCCCGCTCACCCTGCTCGCCCTCGCCATTTCCGGCGTATCCGCAGACGAAGCGAAATCCGGCAAGGACTATCATCCCGAGATCGACCCCGGAAATTTCACCCATGTCGTCAACAACCCCTACTTCCCGCTGG
>JAYTEI010000414.1:0-24233 GCA_043735445.1 Akkermansiaceae bacterium
GCAGCTTCCGTTAGCAAGACCAAGGCTGCGGGATAATTTCCCAGTTGCCACTCGATCCAGCCGAGGGTGTCGGCGATGGCAGGATGCGCCGGGTCGATCGACCGAGCTTTGCGAGCGTGCGTGGCGGCGCTTTCGAGATTGTGAAATGCATCGGCTTCGAGAGATGCCAGATTGTTGTAGGCAGAGGCGAAGCCCGGAGCTTCCACGGTGATGTCCAAAAATGCTTTGCGAGCCTCTTCGTTTTCTCCCGACAATTGCAGCAAATAACCCTTTTGCAGCCGGGCTTCCAAGTCTTTGGGGAAGGCTTTTAAATAACGATCCAAGACCGCCAGAGCGGCCTTTTCCTGACCGGGATTGCTCTTTAGCTGAAGCAGCAGCGCGTAGGCGCGGGCGTTGTCGGGCTTCAGCTCGATGGCCTTCGTCAGCGATTGTTCCGCGAGGTCGGGCTTCTTCAGATTCAACTCGGTGCCTGCCTTGACGAGATAAGCGTCCGACGAATCCGGGTGGGCGGTGAGGTATTCTTCTAGGCGCTTGAGAGCGGCGTCACCTCGGCCGGCCTTGATGTCGAGCCCGGCGAGATTGGAGACGGCTTCCAGACTTCCGGAAAAAGTTTCCACAGAGTTTTCGAAAATCGAGCGTGCTTCGTCGAGTTTCCCTTGGGAACTCAAGAGTTGGCCAAGCTCGATGCGGCTTTGGGAATCGTCTTTATCGGCATCGGATTTTTCACGGAGCAGGGCGATGGCGTCATCGTTGCGGTCGGTGGAGCGGTAGGCGCGGATGAGGAGATCGCGCGTCCCTGGGTCGTTGGGATCCTTGCGGCGGATTGCCTCAAGGGCGGTGACGGCATCTGCGACTTTTCCATCGTGCATCTGGATCATCGCCCGCATTCTGCCCGCCTCGGTGAGATCCGGGGAAACGGCGAGAACCCGGTCCAGGGCGACGGCCGCCTTGGTCAGTTTTTCGTCGGCGATCAAACATTTGGCCAATGCCAAGTCGATCTGAGGGCGACCCGGCAGGGTGTTGGTGATTTTTTCAAGAAGCTCCACGGCTTTGGCAGGCTCCTTGGTCCGGATCAGGATTTCGGCCTGCATCAGGGCGGTGGTCACGTCGATCGGGTTCTTCGAGAGCACTTTGGAAAAGAAATTCGTCGCCGTTTCGTCCTTCTTTTCCGTGTAGGCGATCTGGCCGAGCATGGCCCAAGCGGGCAGGAAATCTGGGGTGGCGGCGGTGAGTTTATCGAGGTAGGCCACTGCGTCATCGCGGCGCTTCGCGGCCATCAGCGCACGGGCATAAGCGATTGATTCATTGGAGCGGACGCCGGCGGAATCGGCGGCGATTTTCATTTCAGCGAGAGCCTCGGCGGGCATTTTCTTCGACGTCAGGATCGATGCCTTGAGCGCGTGTGCGCGTGCCGATGTCGGGGTGGATTTGAGGACTTCCTCCACCATCGCAGTGCCCTCGTCGAGCGAGCCGCAACGCAGCAGAAGCAAGGCGGTGGCGAGTCTGGCTGCCGCCGATTTCCCTCCGGCGGCTTTGATGCGCTGGTCACATTCTTCCATCCACTCCTGCCGGATCGAGCTTTCCGCGAGGAAAAGCAACGCCTCGGCGTTGTCGGGAGCGCGGTCCAAGACTTCTAGCAACTCTTTGCGGCTGTCGGGCAAGAAGCCCAAGTTTAGCAGAGATTTCGCCAAGTTAATGGCCACTTCATTGTCCTTCGGCAGCTTCTTCTTGGCTTGAGTTAGAATTCCCGCCGCTTCGTAACTTGCCCCCTGCAGGGCACGGATGATTCCGAGGCGCTTGATGGCCTCGGGGTTTCCCGGATCCGCCTTGAGCGCGTTTTTATACTCAATCTCAGCCGCCGAGAACGCCCCTTCGTCGAAGTGTTTCAAAGCGGCCTCCAGTGAGCGCTCTTTTTTCGCTTCCCGCGTGCAGCTCGGCTGCGTGATGGTGAAAAACAGGGCCGCGGCGAATGGCAATGCGTGGAGTCTGGCGATTTTCATGGGCACTTGATAGAACGAGAAGCCACCTAGAGGGTTTTGGGGAAATTGGCGAGAACTACTTGTGGATGAGCCCAGGTTTCTAGCAGAGAGGCTGCGGCAAGCGAGTCGCGCCGAAGCCAATGCTATTTGGCGCCTGCCGCAGCAGGGCCGTAGCCGGCGGCGGGTTTGCCGTCCTTGTCGAGCTTAGCGCACGACCACAGCAGGCCGCGAGTCACGAGGTCGAGGTAGCGGGCGTCGGAAACCGTGTCGTTGTTGTGGCCGATGGTGGTCGAAAACACGCGGGTCTTCTTGTCGCCATACTCGTTGGTCCAGACGACGACCGTCTCGCTGTCGTCTTGTTTGCCTTTGGCTAACGGCTTGGCGCTGTCGTGGATGCTGATGTTGTTATAGAGTTCCTCGTTGACGGTCGTCCAATTCTCGAAGCCGCTGGTGATCGGGCTGGCAGAAGCGAGGTAGGAAATGTCGATCGGCTTTTGCGCACCGTGGCCGCTCGACTGAATGCCGAGGTAGTCAAACCACAGCGCTCCGTCAGTTCCAGATTCGACCGGCGACTTGAAGTTCGCAGCCGTGCGGTAGCTATGCATCGCGCAGTGAAGATTCACGCCGGGCAAGCCCTTGAGATGGGGTGCTAAAATGCGCCTCACCCTGTCGAGATCCTTGATGTCTGCGGCGCACTCGTCGTGGATGATCACATCGTAGCCCTCGGCCCAAGTGTCCTTTTCGTAGCAGGTGAAAGCCGGCTTTGTGTTCGTGTCCGGCGAATAACAGACATCCACTTTGATATTGGCGCGAGCCTCGATCCCGGCCGCCAAGATGTCTTTTTGAGTGTTGTAATCATGGCAGCAGCCGCCGAGCACCAGCAGAGCTTTGAGCGGTTTCGCGACTGGGGCGGCGGCAGCGGACAAGGTCAGCGCCGCAGCGATCACGGGCAGCAGGAACAGAGCGGATTTTTTCATGAGGGTGGGAAATGCGAGGTGAGTTAGGTGGCTGGATTCAATGTGACACGCAGCGCGGGCGCAAGGAAAACACCCGCCGCGAGACGGCAAACGGCACTCCGCCGTGCTTAGCGCGCGAGCGCAGCACGAGCTGCCCTCACTTCTTCGATGATTGTATGGGTCATGGTTGGATGGATGAGGGTAAGGGCGTCTGCGATTCACGCTCATTTCAACCCGTGAATGAATGCTCCAAAAAACTTGGCTCCATGCTCCAGCGCGGAAATCTCGATGAACTCATCCACGGTGTGGGCTTGGTCGATCAAACCGGGGCCGATGCAAATGCTGGGAACTCCGCCGTTAGAAAGGTGCGCGGCGTCGGAAAACCATGGTGCGCCAGCAAGGTGAGTCAGAGGATCGGTGGCTAGCAGCGCTTGGATCATCGGGTGCTCCGCTGCGGTTTCCATCGGTGGGTTTTCGTGCGGGTTGACGATCTGGAGCGGCAGTTGGTGGAACTCGATGGTCTCTGTGAGCAGCTTGAGCGCCCCGCCTGCGGCGGCGAGGGCGGGGGTGATGCGGATGTCGATTTCCGCCTCGGCGAGATCGGGCACGATGTTAGGCCGGGCACCGCCGCGGATCATCCCGACGTTCATGGTCGAGCGACCTAGCACCGGATGGATGAAGCTGGCGAGGTGGTGGCCGAGGTGGTGGTCGAGTTGATCGAGTGCGCGAGTGAGTTTGAGAATGGCGTTCTCCCCGCGCTCCGGTTGGGAGCTGTGCGCTGCCTTACCGGTGGCGCGTAAGGTCGCCCACAGCGAGCCTTTGGTGACGTGGACGACCTGCATCGACGTCGGCTCGCCGACCAGTGCGAAGGTGTAATGTGCACCATGGTTTTTTGCAAAATCCTTCGACCCCCACTGGCCGGATTCCTCGCCCATGAAAGCCACGAAATCCACCGCCACCGGCAGCTCGGCTAGAATTTCCCGATGCTCGTGCAGCGCCCATAACATCGCTGCCATCGGCCCCTTGGTGTCCGATGCGCCGCGGCCCCAGACCTTGCCCTCGCGGATCTCGCCGCTGAAGGGTTCGATGATCATCCCACCGACGCCGACGGTGTCGAGGTGCGGTCCTAACAAAATTCGTGGTCGCCCGTCGAGCGGCGCGAAGCGGGCGATTAGATTTGGCCGACCGGGTTTTATTTCCTCCAGCGTGACTTCCGCGCCGATCGACTCGAGCCAGCCTGATAGAAATATAGCGAGCGTTTCCTCGCCGATTTGTTCGGTGCCCGGCGCGTTGTCGGGGTTGACGGAAGGAATGCGGATGAGTTGTTGGAGGAGGGAAACCACGTCTTGGCTCATGGCGGGAGGATCACCAGCGGCGGTGGTTGACGCAAGGTCTTATCCCCCGGAGTGCTGGCCGCTTTGGTGATGAAGAATTCCCGTCCCCGTATTCTCAGATTCACTCTTTCTCCAACAGATCCGCCGCGAGTTTCAGATAGGTGTCCTTGTCTAGCAGGAAGGGATGGCTGTCCGCACCGAGGCGGCCGTAGTAGAAAGGGGGATTTGCCTGGGTCGTCGCGGGGGCCAAGATGACTACGCGGGTGACCAGTCCGGCGAAGTCGCCGACCTCGTTGGTGCCTTTTTCAATGACCGTGAAAACCAACGATGGATTGAGCAGCGCGGTGGTGGCGGACGCGTCATCTGGCGCGAGCCAGCGGGTGACTTTAAGACCTTCGAGCACGCCTAACATGTAGTCAGCGCGCGTTGGATTGAGCGAAGAGGTGAGGTCCTTGTCGGCGCGGCTGACGGTCCACGAGTCGGGCTTGTCAAAATCGTAACGGAGCAGCAGCGGCGGCTCGTTGCCGGTCGCCCGCTGGATCTGCATGAGGCTGGTCCGATCCACCGACCACAGTCGCGAATGCCGCCACTCGTAGGGTCTCACTGGGATCGTCGCGATCAGCGCTGGATCCACCCGCATCACCGTGGGAGTGCCGAGGCGGTTGACGAAATAGCCGCCCTTGCCGTCGATGCCGAAGGCCAGTTCGAGACCTTGGTTGTCCTGCCCGAGAAAGCGCAATTTCAAGAACGGGCGGTGCAGTCCCCACGGCGTGAAGTCGGTGGCGGCATCTGCCTCGAAGCCACTTGCGCGACCTTCCGTGACCGTCTTGAGCAGGGTGAAAAGCCGCTCTTCGTTGGCCTCCTGCGACTGGCCGCCGATGGTCGCCATCCACGGCTGCGGCGGCGTGCGGGTGATCAAAATATCCGTGCCGGTGGCGGGCTGGATCAAGACGCCGCGCAGCGCTTTTACGTTCAAGTTCGTCAGCGTGGCGTCGCGCAGGTCGTTGATGGCCAGCGGCAGATCCGCGAGAGAAATCCGGTTAGGCTCGGGTTTGAGCGGGAGGTCGAAAATCGTTTCCGGGCGGTCGCTCACGGTGGCCCGCACGGTGCGCGACTCGGGCGATTCGGGCGGGTAAATGTCGAGCACCGTTTCGGCCTCAGAGTCGAAGGAGACCAGCGCGATTTGGCCGGACATGGCGGGCGCACCACTGGCGGGCAAGGTGACTGAGGCGCGGTCGGAAATTTTCACCGCCTGTAATTCATAGAGTCCTTCTAGCAGCGCTTTCACGGCTTTGGGATCGGTGGCGAGGTCCAGCGGCTTGACCACCCGCCACGGGCTTTGGCGGGATTCGCGGGCGAGCGTGAGTTCTGTTTGCTCGCCACGGATGCGGATTTTTTGCAACGCGGTGGGGTTGAAATAAAACGGATGATGGTCGCGCAGCGATTTTAAACCGTCCTTGAAAAGTGGGCTGATATCGCCGGTGCAGGAGTAAACGTAGTGCTTATGATCCGCATCGCGCGGCTGGATGAAAACCGTCGGCACGGGCTTGTCGAGGTTCTCAAGCGTGGCCAGCCACGGCGTGAGGCGACCGAGCTTGTATTTCGCCAACGGTTGGTGGTTAGAGTTTTCTAGCCGAATGCTAATGGCGCTTTCTTTCAGCCCGGATTTCTGGCTGTCGATCTTGGTCACATTCGCGAAATCTTCGACCCGCAGGCCGAGCGTGAAATTGATGATGGCGACGGCGGCGCGCGGGTCCATCCGGTCGTTCCATGGCAGCGTGCAATGCCAGCCTTTGGCTCCAAGTTCGAAGGTGGTGTTCACTCCGTTTTGCGCGACTTCAATGTGTTTCACATCCGCCGGGGAGAACCCAGCATAGATCCGCTTGCCGACCTCCGTGGGCGGTGCGCCGAACACGGAATCGAAATTTCCCTGTACCCACTGCCAGCCTGCTAGACCGCAAACGAGCACGGCTAACAGCGCGAGGATCAGGGTGAAACCGAAGGAACGCATGGCGGCAGTTAGGCGCGGCGCGAGGACCAGATGAAGGCACCGATGACGATCAAAAACGCAGGCAGGAAAAACAAATTCACCCGGTTGATGAACGACACCTGCGCGTCGAGGATCGGCAGCTTGTAAGTGCCTAGCGAGCGCGGGCCGATGCCGGCCAGCGACTGACGGTTGACCAGCCAGTTCACGGACGAGGCGAGGAAGTCGATGTTCTCGGCGCGCTGTTGTTTGGGGTCGAGGAAATCGGTGTTAGCGATGACCACCAGCCGCGAGGTGTCGGCGGCGAAACGGTCGTCATTGGCCGCGCCGCGAGTGGCGCAGGCGGCGAGGAACAGCGGTGGCTTGGTGTCTTCCTTTTCGTCGAAGGCGATGTCCTTCTGCTCGAATTTTGTCTCCCCCCAGAAGCCGTCCGCAGCTTGGATCAGGCCGATGGGATTGATCTGGCGGTTCATCAAATCCTCCGCGCCCTCGCGGACTTCTAGCGACGAGGTCGCGCCTTCGAAGACCGTTGCTTGGCCGGCCAGATCCTTGGTGAAATCCACCTGATAGGTGAAGGTGCCGCGAGCGGTGGTGTCGATGCGATCACCCACTTTCGCAATCACCCGGTCGCGCCGCGGGGTGATCCCGTAGCCGCGGAGAAAAGTCCGCAACTTCGGCGGCGTGTCACCCGGCTTGAGCAGGAATAGCATCGCCGCGCGCGGACGGTTCCAATACGTTTCTAACACGGCGGTCTCGGTGTCGGTGAGGTCATATTTCGGCGCCGCCATCACCACGCCCTCGGTGTCCGCCGGGATTTCCTCCAAGCCTGATAGATTGATGCCCTTGAGTTCGACGTTCTGAAATAAGAGGGTGTCCTGCAGTGACCTCATCGGGGATTTCTCGCCCTCGCCGTCCAGCCGACTTTTGTCCGCGATGAACACCATCTTGCGAGTGCGGCCCTCGATCGACTCGACCAGCCGCGCGGTGAGCACATCCTCGCCTTGGAAGCCGGTGATCTTGCGCTTTTGATTGTCGCTGGTGGTGGTGTAAACGGCCATCTCATCGGCGACGATCAGCTTGATGTGTGGATTGAGGAGGCGCACCGGTTTGGCGTCGGCGGTGGGATCCAGCGCGGTGCCCTTGGCCTTTTCCTCGGTGGAAACCGGTCCGTCGTCGGTCCGCGCGTCCATGATGATTAGGTCTTTCGTGAGCGGCAGCCCGTAAGCCGCAGTCACCTCCTGGGTGCGGTCCGCGCTGCGCAGCGGATCGACGATTTCTAACTCAATCTTGCCACCTGAGAGCCGCGCATAGTCCTCAGCTAGCACCCGCACCCGTTCGTAAAATGGCGAGCTGCGGCGGAATGCCATGATCCATTTCATCGGCTTCTCCCGCTCCCGCACGGCCTTGTCCATGAGGTAGCGGGTGGTGGAGTTAGAGAGTGTGTAGGCACCGTCCCGGCTCAGGTCGAAGCGGGTGAAATGATGCGCTGCTAGATAGTTCATCGCGACCAAGATGATCGCCATGAAGACGATCTGGAGCGCGGACAAAGTGCCCAGACCCCAGCGGTTCAACGGGCGGGCGGGCTTACCCATGGGTTCGGCAACAGGTTCGGCAACAGGTTCGGACATGGCTTCGGACATGGGCGGAAATCAGCGGCGCCAGCGGCGGTAATCCACCACCTGATAAGTGAGGAATAACACGAACAACGCGAGACTCAGGAAGTAAACCATCGGCCGCGTGTCGAACATCCCACTGGCGAAATAATGCAAATGCTGCTGCGAGGAAATGTAGTGGAAGAACGCCGCGCCCGCGAACGACTCGCCCCAGATGATCGTCACGAAGCCGAGGAAATATTGGATCACCAGCAGCCCGATCGTTAGAATTCCCGCGATGATCTGGCTGGATGTTAGCGCCGACGCCAAGCAGCCGATGGCTGTGAACGCCGCGCCCATCAGCATCACTGCCGTGAATGCGCCACCCAGCGCACCGGGCGTGAAGGCTGGCGGGATGTCCGTCGCCCACTCAAACATTTTGAACTGAATGAACCCCGGAATCCACAGCACGGTGTAGAAGATCATCGCCGCCGCGTATTTTGAAAACACCACCTGCCAAGTCCTAACCGGCGCGGTGAGCAGTGTTTCCAAAGTTCCCGAGCGTTCCTCTTCCGAGAACAACCGCATCGTGATCAACGGGAAAATGAATAGGAAATAGAACCAGAAAATCGGCGTGTGGAACGTCACGTAAACCAGGTTGTCCCGCACCGGAGTGTCGCGGAAACCCTTCATCGCCGTGGACAGCGAGACCCCCTGCATGATCGTCACAAATGCCAGCACCACCCAGCCGAACGGCGTCAGGAAATACCCTTTGAGTTCTTTGAATGTGAGGATGCGGAACAATCTCATGCGGCGGGGCGCTCTTCGTATGGCATTCCCGTCACAAGGCAAAGGTAAAAGCCGGAGGCTGACACTCCTGTCAGCCACGCCAATGCGCGGAGCAAGCGAAGAGCCTTGCTCCCCCATTTTCGCCGCTCACTGGCCATGCGGACAAAAATGTCCGCACCCGAATGGCACCTAGTTAAGTCCCATTCCCAACGAATCGACGCCACTGCAATCTTCCTCTCCACACCAACGGTGTCACGTCCCCAGGGCTGGTTCGCTTCGCGCACCAACCCTGGGCGGGGTGACGAAACACCGTTGGTGTATGAGAATTGGAACTGGCTTGCCGCCTCTGAATTTCAACGAAATCGGCCTTAGACCTCCGTTGCACCCATTATTCCATCTAGCAGGACTCCTGTTCTCCGCTTAGCCCTTCTTCCATCTGCGTTTATCTCCGTTCATCTGCGGTTGAAATCATCTTAATTTCTGACTTCCCCGATACGCACAAACCTCACGTTCCTCAACTCCGCAGAACTCAGCCCGAGCATCGCCTCGAACTCACCCGGCTCCACCACCGGCGCGAAATCGGGACCCGGGAAACTCAAATCTGCGTCGGTGATTTCAAACGCCACCACCCGCGTCTCGCCTGCGGCCAGCGTCACGCGTCGGTAGCCGCGCAGCTCTTTCACCGGGCGGCTCACCGAGGCGATCAGGTCTCGCAGATAGAGTTGCAGCGTCTCCGTCGCCGGGTGCTCGCTCACATTTGTGAGTTCCGCAGAAACTGTGACCGTCCCGCCCGGCGACATTTCCTGCGGCTCGGCACTCACCGCGCCCAACTGGAATTCCCCGTAAGTCAGACCGTGGCCGAATGGATAGAGCGGCTCATTCCGCGCATCGAGATATTTGGAGGAATACATGACCGCCTCGTCGAAAGGCCGCCCCGTCGGCTTCTCGCGGTAAGTCATCGGCAGTTGCCCGATGCTGCGGGGGAAGCCCATCGTCAGCTTACCGACCGGCGCGGCGTCGCCGAAAATCACGGCAGCCAGCGCCCGCCCGCCTTCCGTGCCCAACGCCCACGCGTGAAGGATCGCAGGAAATTTCGAGTCCTCCCACGTCAGCTCTAACGGCCGACCGCTCATCGTCACTAACACACACGGCTTGCCAGTTTTGAGAATGGACTTCGCCAACTTGCGCTGGCCCTTCGGCAGGCGGATGCTCGTCCGGCTGGCGGCTTCTCCATACATGTGCCAACTCTCGCCGAGCACCAGGATGATGACATCCGCCTGTTCCGCTGCTTCAATGTTAGAGCCATCGCAAAAAATCACGGTCGCCCTTTCACCCACCGCCTCGCGGATGCCGTCGAGCGGCGCTGCCGCCCGCGCCTCGTCGCCCGCAGCCATCCAGCAGCCTAACATGTCACGCCGACTGTCGGCCAGCGGACCGACGACCGCGATGGTCCCGCGCTTGGACAGTGGCAGCAATTGACCGTCATTTTTCAACAACACCAGCGACTCGCGGGCCGCCTCCCGCGCGAGGTCGCGGTGCGCTTGGCACAGATGAATCGTCCTCGCCCGCTCCTCATCGCAGCGGGCAAACGCATCGCGAAACAACCCGAGATCCCACTTGGTTTCTAGCACCCGCATCACCGCTGCGTCGATTTGTTCGATGCGAACGGCCTCGCTTTCCAACAGCCCCGGCAGCTCTGCAAGAAACAATTCCGAGACCATGTCCATGTCCACCCCAGCGTCTAACGACTGCCGCGCCGCATCCGCATCAGTGGCGGCGGTGCCGTGGCACTTCATCTCGCTAACAGCGGTGTAATCCGTTACCACCCAGCCTTGGAAGCCCCATTGCTCGCGCAGCAATTCCGTGAGTAGCCAGCGGTTACCGCTCGCCGGGATGCCGTCGATCTCGTTGAACGCGGTCATCACCGTCCGCGCCCCAGCGTCGATCGCCGCCCGGTAAGGCGGGAAATACGTTTCCTCCATCGCCCGGCGGCTCATGTCCACCGTGTTGTAATCCCGCCCGCCCAGCGGTGCGCCGTAGAGCGCGAAATGTTTCACGCAGGCGAGCACCGCTGTGAGTTCAGCCAAGTCATTTCCCTGATAGCCGCGCACCATCGCCACCGCGATTTTCGTCCCTAACCACGGATCCTCGCCCGAGCCTTCCGCCACCCGTCCCCAGCGTGGGTCTTGGGAAATATCGACCATCGGCGAGTAAACCCAGTGCAAGCCATCCGCCGCCGCCTCCGCCGCCGCCATCCGGGCGCAACGCTCTATGAGCTCCAGGTTCCACGAACACGCAAGCCCCAGTGGGATCGGGTAGATCGTCCGCTGGCCGTGAATCACATCGTAGCCGAACACCAGCGGAATCCCTAACCGGCTCGCCACCGCCAGCTCCTGCAAAGCCCGCGTCGCGGCGGGCGTGTACACATTCAGCACCGCCCCGCAATGCCCGGCGCGGATCGTCGCCTCCAGGTGGTCCGTGTGTTTCATCCCGGTGGCGTCCATCGTGCCTGTTAGCAGATTCAGTTGCCCGCACTTTTCCGCGACGGTCATCCGGCCTATCAGTTCGCGGAGGAATGTGTCCTTGCTCATGTGCGCCCATCACGTCCCCGCAACCCCCTTATTTCAAGGCTTATCACACCCTCCGCGATCCCGGCTACGCGATCACGGACTATCGTTGTGGCCGGAAATGGGATATCTCTTGTGGGTCGCCGCAAGCAACCTCTCCCCCCCCAAGGACGCGAATGGCGCAATATAATCCCCCCCCCGGTTTAATAGTAGTCGGCGCAAATCGAATTCCCCCCATCGATTTTCGCCGGCTTCTTTTTTGGTTCGGTTTGCGGGCTGCAAATCCGGTTAGGGGTAATCAATCGACAGCATTTCTGTCGTCTAACGACGCAGGTAGCGATTTGCGGCGGCAGCGCAAGACGGGCACTCCATAAACCTTCCGCTTTCCGAATGCCCGGTCATGCGTTATCACGGTTGGCCATGGCGAAATCCCCATCCCCTAACGAGAAACCGGTGCGGCTGGTTTTGATCGAAGACCACGCAGATTTCCGCGAGTCGGTCTCGATGGTCCTCGAGGAGCGCGGCGGCTACCAATGCGTCGGCGGCTTTTCCACGATGGAGGATGCGCTGGAGGCATTTCGCGGCGGACTGGTCGCGGATCTCGTCCTATCAGATCTCGGGCTGCCTGGGATGAGTGGCATCGCGGGCATCCGCAAGGTGCGGGAGCTATTGCCCGAGGCGCGGGTGCTTGTTCTCACTGCTTTTACCGACAAGGCCAAGGTCTTCGCCGCGTTGGAGGCCGGAGCGCATGGTTACTTAGTCAAGGCTGGCAGCGCCACGCGCTTGATGGAGACGCTGGAGGAAGTGCTATCAGGTGGCACGCCGCTCGATCCCAAGATCGCCGGGATGATCCTTCAAACTTTCCGCCAGCTCAGCCCGATTCCCGGCGCTGAGACTCTTTCTCAGCGCGAGTGCGAGGTGCTCCAGCTTTCGGCAAAAGGCTTGAACCGCCAGGAAATCGCCGACGAACTCAAGATCAGCCAGCATTCCGCCACCGAGTATATTAAACGCAGCTTCGATAAGCTCCACGTCCGCAGTCTGCCGGCCGCTGTCAGCGAGGCGATCCGCCGTGGATTCTTGGATTTATCCTGATTTCTGGAACAAGGAGTGGCGATCTCCGAATCGCCCAAGCCAATGAGTGGCCGATGGAGAAGCGCATTTGCTCAGCTCATCGGCTTGGCACAGGCTCGGCGGAGCGGAGTCCGCCGCTCCTTGGGGGCGGCTTGTCCCATAATTTAGTGACATGACAGATTTCAGAAAACCCCGCATCTTTCACTCGTCGCGAGGAGAGGTTCTCAAGACAGGGGAGAGGTCCCCAGTTGCATGAATTCGTTCATGACAGAAAATTAAGGGCCGCGCGAGTGCGCGGTCCTTTCTTTTTGCCCGGATGTCTGGGTGTGGGAAAGCCCCAAGGAGTGGCGATCTCCGAATCGCCCAGCCAATGCGTGGCCGATGGCAAAGTGCTTTTGCTCAGCAGCATCGACTCACCATTGGCTCGGCGGATCGGAGTCCGCCGCTCCTTGGGGTGGGCTTGTCCCATAATTTGGTGACATGACAGATCCTGAGAAATCCGGCATCTTTCGCTCGTCGAGGGGAGAGGTCCCCAGTTGCTAGATTCATTCATGACAGAATAACGGGGGCCGCGCGGGTGCGCGGCCCCTTTCTTTTTGCCCAAATTTCCGAGACGGAAATGGCGAAGCTGATAGCTCTGGTTCGATGAAGGCGGCATTCAAACTCCGCCGTTCATGTGGTTCAACAATTTCTGGTTGAACTCATCCGCCATGTTATAGCCTAACCGACGGAGTTGTTGGTCGAGCGCGGCGATGGTCACCATCCGCGCAGTGTCGCGGCCGGGGCCGACGGGGATCTCCACATGCACGACGTGCTGGCCGAGAATTTCGTAGGTCTTCTGTTGCAGGCCCACGCGGTCCACCTCGTTGAGATCGGCCTGCGGCTTGAGCGTGACCACTAAATCTAGCCGTTTGTCCGGGCGGATCGAGGCGAGGCCGTAGAGGTTCGCGACGTTGATGATGCCGATGCCGCGGATTTCCATGTAGCCGCGGGAAAGATCTGGCGCGGTCGCCACGAGATCGCCGCCGACGTATTTGATGCGGACCATGTCATCCGCGACGAGCGACGCGCCACGCTCTAACAAGCCGATGGCGGTCTCCGATTTGCCCGCGCCGCTGCGCCCGACGATGAGCACACCGACACCGCGCATGTCCACCATGCAGCCGTGCAAGGTGACGCTGGGGGCGAACTCGTGCTCGAGCCGGATGGTGGCGGCGTTGAGGAAATTCATGGTCACTTGCGAGGTGCCAAATACCGGGATGCCATGCTCGTGGGCGACGACTGCTAGATTGCCATCAAGTAGCGAGCTGCGGGCCACGACGAGGCAGGGGATATCGCGATCGCACATCCGGCGGAAACGGTCGATGCGCATCGCTTCGGGGAGTTTTTTCAAATAGGAGAGTTCGGAATTGCCTAACACCTGCACCCGCTTGCGGGCGAAGTAGGAGAAAAACCCGGCCAGCGCGAGGCCCGGGCGGTTCATCGCCGGCTCACTGATCAGGCGGTCGAAGCCGACTTTTTCGCCATGCAGCGCGAGGCCGAGGGATTTGGCGTGGGCTTCGAAAAATTTCCCGACGGAGATGGAGGCGACGGTTTTGACGCGTGGAGGCATGGCGGGGACTCAACCAGATCCGACCGGGCACGGCACGCGAAATCCCACACCGGGGTTGCGCGGCAGGGGGAACGTGATACAAGCCCGGCCAACAACCATGCCAAACTACGATTACGAATGTGGAAAATGCGGGAAACGCTTCGAAGTGTTTCAAAGCATGAATGACCCGAAGCTCACTGACTGCCCGCAGTCGCTGTGTGAAGGACAGGTGAAACGTCTGCTAGGGACTGGTGGCGGGATTATTTTTAAAGGCGCGGGCTTTTACCAGACCGACTACCGCTCGTCGTCCTATCAAGCCGGTGCCAAAGCGGAAACGGCGGCAAGTGCGCCTCCGGCTGCGGCCCCTGCGGCAGCACCCGCTGCGGCGGCCAAGTCTGCGGAGTGACGCCATCTGAAGCGAGGCTTTGCAAGCGGGCGAGGGCGTGCTAATCAGCCTGCTCATGGCCGAACCTTCTAAATCCAAATCCGGTGGCGGCTGCTTGTCCAAGCTGCTCTTGCTCATTCTGCTAGTGGCGGCCGGTGCCTTAGGCGCGGCGATCTTTTATGCCGTCCAGCCCCAAGACCTTACGGATCTAACGACCGCCAAGCCGCTGCCCGCACGCGATCTCAAGGTGGTCTTAAAAAACGCCGCCGAGCGTGGTTATCCCGTGACCTTGTCCGAGGCGGAAATCAACCAATGGCTGGGCCGCACGTTGGTCATCAAGCAAGCGGGATTTCTCGAAGGAAAAGTCACTCTCGACCGCGTCTGGGTCCGTCTCGAGGCCGAGCGGGCAGAGGTGATCATGGAGCGCCATTTCCTGGGCAAGCCCTTCACGGTATCGATGTATCTCAAGGTCGAGAAACTGGAAGACATCAAAGGCAAGATGACGGACATCCAGCCAAACGGCGGGCCATTCCTCAAGGATTACCCGCATCCGCCGAAGGGTGGTCGCTTCGGCAAACTGGTGGTGCCGATGGGTTTCCTCTATCTGGTGTTGCCCGCCTATCAGAAACTCGGCGGCTTATTTCCCGAGGAAGTTGACCTCGCGTTCACCAACATGACGCGGGTGAAAATTGAAAAAGGCAACCTCGTCCTGGACCCGCGCGAGCCGCTCGGCGAGGAGGGCATGCCTAAGACTTTTTGATAGCAAATGATCGCCCGCCCGCTGCTCCTCGGAATGCTTCTCACTGCGCTTGCGCTCGCGGAGGAGGCACCGCGAGCCTTGCAAATCGCCGAGCCGCCCGCGTCGCTCAAGGTGGGCGACTCCGACCGCGTGACCAGCCGCACCGGCGAGTTCCGCGTCGCCGGCGGCGAGGCTCGGGACCGCGGCACAGTCGCCGCGCTCGCCGAGGAAGCCAAGGATGAGCTGCTCCGCCTAACGGACGAAAAGGACGACTGGATCGACTGGAAAATCCCCGTCACCATCACGCTTCACGGGAAATCCGGCGATCCCATGCCGCTGCGCACGGTGGCCATGAAGCTGCTCGTCAGCGAGGCCGGCTACGATCTGCGGCTCGATGTCCACCTAAGTCGCGGCATCGAGCAAGAGCGTTTCAAAGCCACCGTCACCTCGGCTCTGATCTACGAGCGCGCTCTCCGTGGTCGGCCCGCCCAGGTTTCAGAAACTCCGTTCCTCGTCCCGCCATGGCTGGTCGATGGTCTGCGCGAAGCCACCGCTTGGAGGCTCAATCAAAGCGACCGGCGTCTCTATCAGGCGCTGTTCAAGACCGGCGGCTTGTTCAAGAGCGACGACCTTTTCGCCCTCGACGAGCGCGGCTTCGACGAGATGGACGCCGCCACTCGCGCCGCCTTCCGGGTCTCTTCTGGAGCGCTGGTGATGGCCCTGCTCCAGCAACCGCAAGGCAAAGCAAGCTTCCGCAAATTCCTAACCGAGGTCGCTGCTTACGAAGGGGAAATGCCCGCGCTGCTGCGCAAACATTTTCCCGAACTCAATCTATCCGAAACCAGTTTGGCGAAATGGTGGACACTCCAGCTTGCCAACATCGGTGGCCAGAATCTCGCGACCGACATTCTAACCATCGCCGAGACCGAGACCACGCTTGGCGAGGCGCTGCGGCTGAATTTCCGCACCGCAGAAGGCATCATTCAGCAAAAGGAACTCGCCGCCTGGCCCGAGATCGCCGCACTGCCGGAACCTGAACGGGTGAAATCCGTGCAGCTCGCACAGGATGCACTCGTCCGCCTCAGCTACCGTTGTTTCCCCTCCTATCGCCCGATCCTATCCGAGTATCAGCTTGCGCTAGCGGCCATCGCCAAAAACAAAACCAAAGATCTAGCAGCCCGCCTCGCCGATCTAACTGAGCGCCGCGCCACCATGATTGCCAAGGCCCAGCAGGCCAGCGATTACCTCGACTGGTTTGAGATCACCCGCGCCCGCGAGACCAGCGGCGCCTTCGACGACTACATGCGGCTCAAGGATCGCCTCAAAGCCAACCCCCACCGCCGCAGCGACGATTTGTCAAAATACCTTGATCGCATGGACGCCATCTTCAGCCGCAAAGGCGACACCGCGATCCAGCCCGCCGCACCCGCCGCGCCGCAGGAACTCCCCCTCGACCTCCCGCCGTTAGAGCTTCCTAAGTGAGGCATCGACTCACTTAGGAAGCTCCTCCATTAGATCCGCCCAATCTGCGGATAGCGCGATTCTCAATCGGGAAAAAGCAGCCGAAATAACCACTAAAACAATTATCTCTGCAGAGATAAGCGACAGGTTGGGATATATACGAGCCGGGTTTGGCAACAGGCTGGACCCATCACCCGAAGCATAATTAACCACTGCTTCGGTTGCAAAAGAGCCAATAGAAAGGCCATCTTGACTGCTGTTTGACGCAGGAAGATCTTTGAAGGATTGCGATAGATTTCAGCTTGGAACCGGACACGTTCGATCCAACTTTGAAAAGATATGTGCATGCTCTTGGCACGCGTTACGTTAGAGCCGTCACGAGGATTCGTTGCATCCAATTCTGAAAATATTTTGGCATACCTGGACCAAGCGTCAGATGAGGTTCTGCGAACAAGGAAAATTCTCAAGCGGTTAGTTTGAGAGGTTTGAAGGGAGATGTTTTTAAAGGATGGGGCGCGAGGGGAAGCCCGTGCGCTGAAACAAGATCCGGGAAGATTCTTGATGTCCGCACCGCCCTACCTATTCTCACGCGACAGACTCCTACCCATCTTCTCCCCATGCCTCCTTTTTACGTTATCGGCCACAAGAACCCGGACACTGACGCGATCTGCTCGGCCATCGGCTATGCCGCCTTGCTCCGCGCCGTGGGTGAGGAACCCAACGCGATCGCGGCCCGCTGCGGGGAGATTTCCCAACGGACCAAGTGGGTGCTAGAGCGCGCGGACCTTGATGCGCCAATGTTGCTGACCGACGTGCGGGTGAATTCCGGGATGATTTGCCACCGCAAGGTCATCAAGGTGGGTCTGGCCGATACGTTTCTAACGGCTTACCGGCGGATGCTTGCGGCAGAGATCCGCTGCGTGCCGGTGGAGGACGAGGAGGGAAATCTCTGTGGCATTCTCCGTTATTTCGATTTGCTGAAACTCCTGCTACCTGCCGATACGGAAGGCCTCAGCGTGCGGACGATCCACGTTTCCTTGGCCAAGCTGGCAGACACGCTTCAGGCCGAGAGTCTCGGTGCCGTGTTGCCGCCTGCGGAGCTGGAAGAGGATCTCATTTTGCTCGTCGGTGCGTCCTCCCAAGCGACGGTGGACAAGCGACTCAAGCAAGCGGTTCACGACGGAAACGTTGGCCAGTTTTTGGTGATTTGCGGGGACCGCCCGATCGTCCAGCGCTATGCAATCGACCACGGTGCCCGCTCGCTTTTGGTCACGGGCAACAACCCGGTGTCCGGGGAAATACTGGCCTACGCCGTCCGCAAGGGCGTGGTGGTTCTGCGTTGCAACCAAGACACTGCGAGTGCCTCGACCTTGATCCGTTGCTCCCGCACCGTGCGCCATGTGATGGAGAGGGATTTCCAGACGGTCCTAGCTCCCGAGCCGATTTCCCGCCTGCGCAAACGCCTCGCTGCGGTCGATCAGGATTTGTTCCCGGTGGTCGAGCACACGGGCGGTAAAATGATCGGCGTGCTCGCAAAATCCGACCTCGTCGATCCGCCGCGGATCCGTCTCGCGCTGGTCGATCACAACGAATACGCGCAAGCCGTCAATGGCATCGAAGAAGCGGAAATCACCGAAGTCATCGACCACCACCGCCTCGCTGGCGACCTCGTTTCCCGCGAGCCGATCCGCTATCTCAACGAACCCGTAGGCTCGACTTGCACGCTGGTGGGCCGGAAATTTTTCCACCGTGGCCTGATGCCCGCACCGAGCGTGGCGATGTGCCTGTGCGCAGGCATCGTTTCGGACACGCTCTGCCTGACCTCGCCGACGACGACATTGCTAGACCGTGAAATGCTCACCTGGCTTAGCGGCGTGGCGGGCGTGGACCCCAAGAAATTCACCGACGAGTTTTTCGCGGTTGGCTCGTTGATCGCCAATGGCACGCCCGACGAAATCCTCAATGCCGACCGCAAGGAGTTCACCGAGCAGGGCTTGTCCGTGAGCATCTCCCAAGTGGAAGAACGGGACCTCCACGGTTTTGCCGCGCGGCGGGTGGATCTGGAGGCCGCCCTGAGGGAGCTTTTCAACCACCATAATTACGACCTCGCGGTGCTCGCCGTGACCGACGTCGCGCTGCATCACAGCATGATTCTCGCGATCGGCCAGGACGCGACTTTGTCGAAGTTTCCCTTCGAGCGGATGGATGAAACGTTGTTCCACGCCCCCGGCGTCGTCAGCCGCAAGCGCCAGATTTTCCCGGCCATCTGTGAGGCGATTCAGCATTCGCGATAGGATCGTCGCGGCGACCGGTGGTCGCCGCGACATTCACTCCGCCAAATAGCCACTCAGCGCCTCACGCAGGGAAGTCCGCGCCCGGAACAGCAAGCTCTTGATCGCGGAAACCGATAGGCCGAGCACTGCCGCGATTTCCTCGTAGGAAAGCTGCTCGTAGCGCCGCAGCACCACCGCCATCCGCTGGGTTTCTGGAAGTCCCGCGATGGCGTCGTCCACCGCGCGTTGCAGTTCGGCTTGGAGCAGCTCTGCATCCGGCTGGCGGTCGGGATTGGCTTCGATCAAGCGGTTCGAGTTTTCCTCGCGCTCGTCTGAGGAAACTTCCTTCTTGCGGCTCTTCCGGCGGGTTTCGTTGAACACCAGATTGCGGGTGATCGTGTAGAGATAGGTCGTGAACTTCGCGTCAGGCCGGTAGCGTTTCGCGTGCCGCCAGATCCGCAGGAAAACTTGCTGGGCGATGTCCTCCGCCTCGGACGGATTGCCTAACATCTTCGCGACCGTGCCGATGACCGCATTCTGATGTCGCACCACAAGCTGGCGGAATGCCTCGTGATCTCCCGCGCCGATGCGCTCCATCAACGTGAAGTCGATCGCGCCGCCGTCAGCCGGGAGTGGAGTGGGATCAGCCTCCATTTTCAGGTTGAAGGATGAAGCCGCAAGGTCGGCGCTGAACATGCGGCATCTAACCTCATGCCGCGGTTGAAGTTGCGGGTGAGCCGCGAGGCGTGAAATGGGTTCCGCGCGTGCTTGTCCATCAGAGTTCGTCGGATTTCGCCCATGCTTCTACCTCCTCGTCCAAGAAAACTTCTGCGATCACCTCGCGCGCCCAATCCTCGCGTTCTGCTAGGCAGTGCAACATCCGCCACGCCACCACCTGCACCGCCGGCATTTCACTCCAGACGATTTCCGCCAAGCATTGCCACTCGCGGCCTTTCAGCCGGGCCGGTTTTTCTAACGCCTCATGGCACGCCTCGCTGAGCAGCAGGGTCCGCTCGATGTCAGGCTCCTCGCCCACTGGCGGCACCTCGTAAGCTCGCAACGGCACGCCTGAGGCACCCGTTAGTTCGCATTTCGATTTCGCACGCCGTGCCAAATCCTTGCCCAGACCCTGCAACGCCATCACCCGCGCCTGGTGCGTCTCGAAACCTTTTCCCATGCGGGAGGCTAGCATTGAAAATCCCGCGCGGGGAATCCCGAATTTCGCGGATCATCAAGGGGGAGCACCCTCGTCGATCCGCGAGGGTGCCCGTTAGCCTTGTCGAAAAACGACCGTCTATCAGCGGCGTCGGCGCAGGCAGGCCAGGCCACCTAACAAGGTCAAACCCAATGCCGAAGGCTCGGGGACGACGGCGATGATGCTCGTGAACCGGTCAAAATTCGCCGCGCCCACAACTCCGGGCGAGTAGAACGAATCCGCAGGAAGACCGGCACTTCCCGGCACATAATCCTGAACATGGAACACCCACGACTCTCCCGGTTCGAAAATCCCATTGGTCGTCATGCTCTCGGAAATCAGCGGTTGGTTGAGCCCGAACATGTCGAGGTGCATCGCGTCGGTGCCGTTTATCAACCCGTCATTATTGCTGAAAGTGCCGAGCCAGTCGGCCACATACCACACGTCGGTGAACGAGATTGTTTGGAGATTGGTGATGGTGATCCGCGAGTCCACCATTGAGGGATTACTGGGCATGTCGCTGCACACCGTCGCCTCGATCGTGTTCACGATGGAATGGGAAATCTGCTCTCCCGGCGGAAATCCCGGAGTGCCGGCTCCCCCCACCGGGTCACCCAACTCATCGACATTGGAAGGTACTAACAAAACATCGCAACCGGGCTGGTTGGTGAAATTCACGGTAACCGCCACCGCACCCGCGGGGAGAGCTGCCAAAACCAAGTCTGCGACGATCAATAACAATAATTTTGATTTCATATTTTTTGTTTTGAGAACAGCCCGGCACCACTGGTCACGGCACCTGCCGCGACCCAAAAATCCAATGCCAAACCTTTGAAGTCCAAATCGTCGGGATGAAAATTACAATGAAAAAAACGTATTCAATCGGCTGGTGAATGCCGCCGTCAGGCAAAGCATGGGTTGAGGATTTCATAGTTGGGAGATTGCCGAAGTGGTGCTCTAACAGCGTGAGACGAAGGAGTCCCACTTTATCATTCGGATAATTCTCTAACGACGTCGCGACGGTGTCCGAGCCACTCCACCGCCGACCGCGCGGCGCGGGTGGCGGTGGCGAAGCAGCCTTGCATCAGGTAGCCGCCAGTCGGCGCTTCCCAGTCGATCATCTCCCCGGCGAGGAAAACTCCGGGAAGCTTTTTTAACATCAGTCCGGTGTCTAACTCATCCCAACAGACGCCGCCAGCGGAGGAAATCGCTTCGTCGAGCGGGCGTGGGCGGGCGAGTGGGATGACGCAATGTTTCACCTCGCGGGCGAGCGATGCAGCATCCAACCACGGCTGGCGGGCGAGGATCGCGTGGGCCGGTGCGGCGAGTTTCCAGCGGACGCGGGCTTCATTGAGGAAATCGCGGCGGACAGATTCCATCTTCGCGACGAGTTGCGCGTGGCTGAAGGTGGGCTTGAAGTCGATGGCAATTGCGGGCTCCGGCATCGTGCGCAGGGCGGCCCCGAGTTGATAGATCGCGCCGCCTTCGAGACCGTAGCGGGTGACCATCAGCTCGCCCACGGCTAACTGATCGCCCGCGCGGACGTGGAGGTTTTTCAACGGCATCCCCTCGGCGGCGGCGAGGACTTCCGGCGTCCACGCGTGCTCCCAGCCGCAATTGGCCGGGGCGAGCGGCTGATGGGCGATGCTGAGTTTCTCAAAAATCGAAGTCCAACCACCGTCGGAACCGGTCTTCGCCCACGAGCCTCCACCCAGCGCGAGGATCACTGCAGCGGCGGTGGCGGTGGTGCCGTTGGCGAAACCGAGCTGATAGGGCGGACCCGCATCGAGCGAGGTCAGGCGGTGGTTCATTTCTAACGGCACGCCGAGGTCGCGCAACCGCTCGATCCAGCGCCGGAGCAGCGGCGCGGCCTTGAGCGCTTTCGGATAGACGCGACCGCTGGTGGCCTGGAACGTTTCCACGCCCAAGTCCGCAGCCCACTTCCGGAGCGCGGCGGGATCGAAGCCCGCGATCAAGCTTTCCCAGATCTCCTCCGGCTGACCAGGCCCGGAGTAGCGGGTTACGAAGCGATCGAGTGGCTCGCCGTGGGTCAGATTGAGGCCGCCTTTCCCGGCGACCAGAAATTTCCGGCCGACTGACGGTTTGCCATCGTAAAGCGTCACTTGCAGCCCGCCGCTGGCCGCCACTTCTGCCGCCCGGAGACCCGCCGGGCCACCGCCGATGACGGCAAGTTGAGAATAGTTAGGCACGAGCGCGAGATGATAGGACGCATGGACTCACCGTGACAACGCCAGCCCGCCTTTGTTAGGTGATTCGCGGAAATCTGAGACAAGCGTGCCCGGGAAACTAGGATGCATTTCTTGCCAGTTGTGGGATCCACCTGCAACCTCACGCCGCCTGAACCATGCTTGAGAACTTTCCTCCATTCCACGATGCCGCGCCCATTGTCATTTCCCTGATCATCATCGAGGGGCTGCTGTCGGTGGATAATATGTTAGCGATCGCCGCGCTGGCGTCGCAACTGCCGGAAAAACAGAAGAGAACCGCGCTCCGGCTGGGCCTGGCGGGGGCCTATGTTTTCAGGATCGTCGCGCTGTTTTTCGCGGGCTTCATCATGGCCAACGAGTGGGTGAAATTTCTCGGAGCCTTCTATCTGAGCCACCTAATGGCAGATCATTTCAGCGAATACGCCGCCAGCCAAGATGATGACCCTCTCACGCAAAAAACCAAGGTTCACGCGTTCTGGCCCACGGTCATCGCGATCCAACTGATGGACTTAAGCCTGAGCGTGGACAACGTGGTCGCCGCCGTGGCGATGAGTCCAGACATCCGGGTGGTGTGCCTCGGGGTGTTCCTCGGCTTGCTGACGTTGTGGCTGTTTGCCTCAGTGAGTTTGAAGCTGGTCGAAAAATTTCCCATTCTCCAACACACCGCGTTTTTACTCATCGGCTACGTGGGGGTGATCTTACTAACGGAAATGTCCGCTGAGTATTTTTTCCACACTCAACTGCATATCTCGGCTGCGCAGAAATTTGTCGGCATCGTCATTATCATACTGCTTTCCCTCTGTTATGACCGCAGCGCGGCGGTGCATAAAGTAGGAAGGCCATTGATAAAAGCGGCGATGTTCCCGCTCCGACTTTACGCCAACGCGGCGGGCGGGTTGATCGCGGCGTTGCTCTGGCCATTCAAGACGATCATCGGGAAAATTTCCGCGAAGCCCTGAAACCATGGCAGGAACTTGGCCCGCATCCTGCCTCCAGCGGATCTGATCTCATGCAGCACTTTCGAAATCTCCTCGTCACTCTGGTCGCTTTGCTCTGCGGAATGCGGGCGTCCGCCAGCGAGGTGATCCGCATCATGGCGGCGAATCTAACTAGCGAAAATTTCTCCAGCTACGATCCGGGCGAGGGCAACCGGATTTTCCAAGGCCTCGATCCAGACATCGCACTGGTCTAGGAAATGAACGTGGGCGTCTCGCCTAACAAAAACACGCCCGCCACTTACGCCGCGTGGGTGATGGCGAATTTCGGCAACACGTTTTCCTACTATGTAGAACCCACCACTGCGGCTGGCGACTACCTCGTCCTCGGCGGGGATTTCAACACCACCAGCCGAAGCGAGGCTTTGCATCACCACCTTGTCTTCGGTGGTGGTCACCACCGGTCCCTATCCGGTCGAGCGGATCTGCCGCCGTTCGTGGAAGCAGCTAAGATGCGGCTGATGTCGGCGATCAAACTGTTTGAAACCGCCAAATTGACACTCGGGCAAGCGTTCCGTTTCGCTGGCCACTCGAAAAGTGGGTTTATTGACGTGCTTAACCAACATGGAGTCGCCGTCGTGGAAGCACCTGTGGATCAAGGAATGGTCGCCGCGCTACGGCTTGTGGTGGATTTCGGAGAAGCCGAAGCAGTCGCCCTTGCACCTGCCACGCCTTCCGCTTAGGAACCCCCGAAACAAATTTCCCCATGGCAGCCGACTACACCGAAGACGACATTAAATCCCTCGACTGGCGCGAACACATCCGCATGCGCCCCGGCATGTATATTGGGAAACTCGGCGACGGCTCCTCGCCCGACGATGGCCTCTACATCCTGCTCAAGGAGGCGGTCGATAACTCGATCGACGAGCACATCATGGGCTATGGCAAGGAAGTGAAAGTCGAAATCGACGAGGAAGGCCGGGTGGAAGTGCGCGACTTCGGGCGCGGAATTCCGTTGGGAAAACTCTTCGATTGCGCCGCGATGATCAACACCGGCGCGAAGTATGACAGCGAGGCATTTAAAAAATCCGTGGGCTTGAACGGCGTCGGCATCAAGGCGGTCAACGCGCTGTCTAACTTTTTCGAAATCC
>JAYTEI010000415.1:0-2419 GCA_043735445.1 Akkermansiaceae bacterium
CGCTTGGTTCGACCGCCAGATCGCGGACGGGAAATTCGATAGCAAGACGCTTGATGGCCGGAGTGAAGAGCGCACTCGCTTCGAGGCCGCGCTGATGCAGAGCTTGCTAACATCCGATCCCAACGCCGCCAGCCAACGGCTCGCTAACATCCCCGAAGACCAGCGCCGCGAAGTCCTCGAACAAATCGCTTTCCCGGAACTTGGCCCGCAGGATCAAAAGACTTACGCCGAGCTCGTCCGCCAGTTAGTCCCGCAGGCTGAGCGCGCCGGATCGTTTGCCCACATCGCCTCTGAGTTGGTCGATGACAGCGGCTATGGCAAGGTTAGCAATTTCCTCGATGTCGTCCAAGCCACGCCGGCCGAGCGCGCCGCAGCGGCGATGCAAACGGCTGAGTCGCGCATGCAGTCGCTCGGTCTCGAAGGAAACGTGAGCCGCGCGGATGTCGATAGTTTGCGCGAGTGGCTGACTCGCCAGGCACCCGGCCAAGTGGACAGCATCACCGGCAAGGCCATCGCTGAGGCTGCCCAGGATCATGGGAAATTCAAGTTTGCCGACGCCTCTCAACTCGTCCTCCAATATCAGAAAAGCAGCGGCAGTGACGACGTGTTAGTCGGGTTTCTGCAAAGCTACTCCGCCCGCTCTAACTTGGAAGAAGCCATCCACATGGCGGACTTGATTTCCGATGCCAAGCGCCGCGCAGAACTCCTCAATCAGCTCAAATGAACGGCTCCACCAAGGTTTCCCTCGCCGCGACTCTCGTGATTCTCGCCAGTGGCGGAGGACTGGGACTCATGCACCAACAGCGTCTAACGAATCTCCGCAGCCAGCAGCGCGAGCTCGCCAATAGGGCGGAGAATCTCGGCATCGCGGTGGCCTCCGGCGAGTCGCCAGTGACCAAACGCCTGCGCGACGACCGCGCGAACCAGGCAAGTGCCATGGCCCAGGAATTCATCGCCTTCGGCCGGGAAATCCAGATTCACGACTCACAGGGAAATGAATCGGACGAGGCATTCGAAAAGCGCACCAGGGAGATGCAGGCAAAGCTGATGGATCTCGACGCCGCGCAGCTCAAGGTGCTCATCGCCAGCTTGCGCACTGACAAGACTCTATCTGACGAAATCCAACAGAACCTGATCTGTTACTCGATCTCGATGCTCGGCGAGGATCATCCCGCCGCTGCATTGGCCCTTTTCTCCGAGTCTGCGGATATTCTGAAAGACAGTCTAACTGGCAGCAGCGTGGTTGCCTCCACCTTGGCGAACTGGGCGAAAAAAGATCCGCTTGCCGCGCGCGAGTGGGTCCGCAAAAACAGCGCAGCTTACCCGGATCTCGCAAATGACGACGCCAAGCGCTCGATCATCGCTGGCGCGGCGGAGAGCGATCCCAAGCTCGCCTTCAAACTGATCGGCGAGATGCAGATGGATGACGTTTCCTCCGCCGTCGAGTCACTCGTCGAAGCTGGTAAAACTGCCGCGCAACGCACCGCAATTCTCGGTGCCCTGCGCGACCACCTAGCAACTCTTCCCGACGGACCCGAGCGCGACGATTTGCTTCAAGAATCTCTGGAAACCATGGGCCGCAACCTCACCAGCGAAAGCTTCGAGTCCGTGCAAGCGTGGATTTCCCAATCCAAACTCAGCCCGGTGGAAAGTGCCCAATTCGCGGGCGGTCTCTCCTATTTCAACACCAAGCAAGACACCGGTCGCTGGATCGACTGGATGGCGCAAACCCTGCCCCAAGACGCGGTCGCTAACAACGTCGATAACCTCATCGGCCAATGGACCCAAGAAGACTATCAGGCGGCTGGCAAGTGGCTGACCGCCGCCGCCGAGGGACCGGCGAAACAAGCGGCTGTTAGCACGTATGCTGGCACCGTCGCCGAGTATGAGCCGCAGACCGCCGTCCAGTGGGCGCTCACCCTGCCCGCCGGCGAAGCGCGCCAAGCGACCTTCGAGGCGATCTATCAAAACTGGCCCAAAGCCGAAGCCGAAGCCGCCGCCGCTTTCGCGAAACAATATGGGGTGGATGTGGACGGCGAGCGTTAGAACGGTGTCGCAGGCTGAAAAATCAAGGAGTGGCGGACTCCGATCCGCCATGCCCATGAGGTGCCAATGGGCTGAGAGAATCGCTTCACATTGACCACCCATGGTCCGGCGATTCGGAGATCGCCGCTCCTTGGCTAGCGGCGCGAACGCTCGCTGCCCGCCGAAGTTCAATGCCGGTCCGAAGTTTCCTCGGTGACGAGCAGCGCCGGTTGTGCGGGCGCGGAGTTGCCCAATCCTGGAATCACCCGGCGGACGAGCTTGGCGAGGCCGGATTCTGAGGCATCCACTTCTGCCTCGCCTTGGCGGAGGGCTTTTTCCCAGGCGGAGGCGAATCCTGGCGCTTGCTCGCGCATGGTGCGGATGGCGATTTCCT
>JAYTEI010000416.1:0-2410 GCA_043735445.1 Akkermansiaceae bacterium
GCCGGATGGCGAAACTTCCCCCGCTCGCGGGAGTTTCTTGGGGAGTCAATTTCCCACCGCCATGCTCCCACAAGCCGATCACTCTTGGACCATTTTTGAAGCCGCCCACCTCCTCAATCGCGCAGGTTTCGGCGGCAGCCCGTCAGACATCAAGACCTTCCACGCGCTCGGTCGCGAGCAAGCGGTCGATTCTCTAATCGCCCCCACTGAGCCGCTCGACGCCTTTCCCCTGCCAGCTTGGAGCACCGATGAAATCGCCCTCGCCGACATGCGGAAACGGATGGAACAGCGCAAGACCGTCCAGCAGGCGATGCGCAATCTCTCGCCCGAAGAAGCGGAGAAAACCAAGCGCGAGGCGACCAAGGAATCACAAATGGAGGACCGCCAGCGCGCCCTCGAAGCACAAGGCTGGTGGTTCCGGCGGATGCTTAAAACCGCCGCCCCGCTGCGCGAAAAAATGACGCTCTTCTGGCACGACCATTTCGCCACCTCCATCCAGAAAGTGAAGCAACCGGTGCTGCTGATCCGCCAGAATGAACTCTTCCGGCAAAACGCCTTCGGCAGCTCCAAAAATCTAACGCAGGCCATCCTGATGGACCCGGCGATGATGCTCTACCTCGACACCCAGTCGTCGAAAAAGGGTATGCCTAACGAAAATTTTGCCCGCGAGGTGATGGAACTTTTCACCCTCGGCGAGGGCAACTACAGCGAGCAAGACATCCGCGAGGCCGCCCGCGCCTTCACCGGCTATCAGCTCAATCGGGTGACCGGCAAGGTCATCCACAACAAACGCCAGTGGGACTCCACCGACAAGACCGTCTTCGGCAAGACCGGCCCCTTCACCGGCCAAGATGTCATCAACCGGATCTTTGAGAAAAAGGAAGCCGCCCGCTTCATGGCCAAAAAGCTCTGGGAGTTTTTTGTGTATGAAAGCCCCTCGGCCGGGGCTCTCGACGCCCTAACATCCAGCCTCTGGAAGGCGAATTTTCAAACCGGTCCGCTGCTCCGCGAGATCTTCCTTTCAAAGGAATTCTACGTCGAGGCCTCCATCCGCTCGCAAATCAAATCGCCGGTGCAATACCTGATAGGATTGCTCAAACAGCTTGAAATCACTGATCCGCCTGCCGGATTTCCCATCGCCGCAGGGCAGCAGTTAGGGCAAGTCCTGTTCATGCCGCCCAACGTCGCCGGCTGGGATTGGGGCCAAGCGTGGATCAACACCAACACCCTGCTGACCCGCTACAACCTCGCTGGATTTATTACCAAAGGCGCTGGCCAGGCCGATCAACCGATGGCCGACGCCAATATGAAAACTCCCGGCGCGAAACGCCTAGGACGTGGCTGGCAAGGCCCGGACTACGAGAAAATCGCCCCGCGCAAACTCCGGGAAATTCCCACCGATCTTGTCGATTCACTCATCTTCCGCTTCTTCCAAAGCCCGCTCCCGGACAAGGCCCGCAGCTCGTTCATCGAATACGCTGCCGCTAAAAAAGGCGTCGTTTTCACCAACAAAGAAACCGCCGAACTTTGCCACCTGATCCTCAGCACGCCCTTCTATCAGCTTTGCTAGAATCCCCAATCCCCAATCTCTTCAAAATGAAAACTCGTCGCGATTTCCTCCGCTCCACCGTCCTCGGCGCATCCGCCGCTTGGACCGTCCCGATGTTCATCGACCGCACCTTCGGCCAACTCCACGAAAGTGCGCGCGATCTCGCCATCCAACCCGTCACCGGCAAGGACGACACCATCCTGATCGTCCTCCAGCTCGCCGGCGGCAACGACGGCCTCAACACGCTCGTCCCCTACGCCGATGACACCTATCACAAGTCCCGTCCCCGCCTTGCGAAAAGGGAAAAGGAAATCATCAAGCTCAACGACCACGTCGGCCTAAATTCTGCCATGCCATTTCTTGGCTCGCTCTTTAAGGAAGGCGATCTCGGCATCGTCCAAGGCGTCGGCTATCCGAACCCTAACCGCTCGCATTTCGTCTCCACCTCCATCTGGGAAACTGCCGATACCACTAACCATTCGGCGACCGGTTGGCTCGGCCGTTACTTCGACAACGCCTGCCCCGGTGCCGATCCCACCGTCGGCATCAGTTTCAATAAAACCCAGCCCGAAGCCTTCGGAGCCGTGAAAAACCCCGGCGTCTGCCTCAACTCTCCCGAACTTTACCGCTGGATCCACGGCGGCGGCGAAAAGGCCCAAGCCGAGGAATTTTTCGCCGACCTCAATCAACCGGACGACGACGATGACCAACCCCTCGAAGGCGGCTCCATCGCCATGCCCGCCGGCGGAAAAGTCGGCGGCATCACCGGTGAGGGCAATCTCGCGTTCCTCGAACGCGTCGCCCTAGACGCCCGAGTCAGCTCCGCGAAAATCCTCGAACTAGCCGCCAAGCACAGGACCA
>JAYTEI010000417.1:0-5379 GCA_043735445.1 Akkermansiaceae bacterium
TCATGTTTTCTAGGGCCGCTACAAGGCGGTGGTGGTGAACGGTGAGGAGAGTGACGGGAGCCATATTGGCATGTGGATCAAGGGGTGATTCTTGAATCCTTACCTGACTAAAGGCCTGGCCTTCTGTTTCGGGTCGGTCCCCGCATCGTAACATGACAAAAGGCCTGTCCCGTAGTCGTGCCGTAGTCGTGTTCACCATTTCCACTGATAGCTGGAGCAACGGTTCACGGAGCGAACTCCACGCGCTCATAAAGATCGGCGAGTGATAGGGTGGCGTCGATCTCCGGCAGCAGGATGATGGCATCGAGCCCGGCGTGACGCCCAATGGCGAATCCGCCTTCCGGCAAGCGGCGGTGAAGCGTGACGGATGGTGAGTCCGGCTCGACGAAGAGCAGCACTTTCAGTGACGAAATCGTCAGGTAAGCGTCGCGCTTCTCGCCGAGATCGGCGCGGCGGGTGGAGTCGCTGAGAACCTCGATGATGACGACGGGTTGATTCTGGAAATGATCAGAGGCCGGATTCATCTGGCAGACGACCATCGCATCCGGGTAATAGAAGCGGGTGTGGTCCGGGAATTCGATGCGGACTTTGGTATCGCTGTTGAAGGGCTGGCAGGATTTTCCGCGGAGTTGGCCGTGAAGCGATCCCAGACTGTTTGTTGCAATGATGTTATGCTGGTTCGTCGCTCCCGCCATCGCGTGGACGGTCCCGCCGAGGTATTCATGCTTCGTGTCGCTGATTTCCTCGCCTGCGAGGTAGTCACTCACGGTGATGAAATCCGGCTTTTTTGCTGCGGTCATGGCGGGACGCTAGCAGGACGGGTGCGGGCTGGCAACCTGAGGAATGTGTCCCAAAATCCACCCCCTATCAATCCGCCGCAAGCTTCAGCGAGAAAACCAACGAGTCACGCCCGCTCGCTTCGAATTGCGCGCGACGTTTTTCTGGTAGATCCAAAACCGTCGCCGGGGAATAGCCGAGCTTGGTCGTGAAGAAATCCGCCGCGCGGTTGCTCAGGGCGAAGACCCGCAGAATCCCCCGCTCGCGGGCGATTTTCTGCGCGTGTTGCACCAGCTCGATGCCGTAGCCCCGGCCTTCGTGCGCCATTTTCACATACAAACAAGCCACCTCCGCGCAGCCTTCTGTCGGATACTCGTGCAACGCCACGCAGCCGACGACGTTGTCATCGATCGCCATCACCCGGTAATCCTCGATCCGCGACTGGATGTCCTCGTAGGTCCGCGCCACCAATTTCGTGCGCCGCACTGAGCGGCCGATCATTCCTAGCAGCTCGGGAATGTCCTCTTCGCGCAGCTCGCGGATGACCCGGTAGCTGTCGGCATGAACCATGGTGCCGACGCCTTCGTTGGAGAAAAGTTCATCGACCAGCACGCCCTGCTGGCGACCGTTGAGGACATGCACGCGCGGCACGCCGCGCTTGCAGGCCGCCGCTGCGGCTAACAGCAGGGCCGCCCCTACTGCGTCGGAACGGCTGGCCAGCGCTTGTGCGTCCGCAGCGCGGATCGCGTGAGCGGGTGCGCCGTCGATGAGGATCGCCTCCTCTAACAAGGTGATAATTTTCGCTGCGCCGATTCTCAGGGCGAAGTCCACCACCGGCGAATCCAGCGGCCCGGTCGCCGAGGCGTCGATGATCGCCGACTGCCCGCGGGCCAAGATTTCCAATGCCTCCGCCACCGCAAGCGGGTCGGTGATGGGGCGGGAAACGCGGGCGGCTAGGATTTCGCACTCCAGCGTCCAATCGTAGAGATCCTTCAAATCGCCGCCGAGCACTCCGAGCACCAGCTTCACTCCGAGATCCTCGAGCACCGCGAGATCGAGCAGCGTTTCCGCCACCGCCGGCTCCGGCAACAGCCCGGCCTCAATCAGCACGAAGAAAATTTTCCCACGGAACTGGGGAATGTATTGGAGGACCTCCCGGACGTCACTTTGCTGCGGCACGGCCCCTACCTATCAAACCCTGACAGGCCCGCAAGCGTTGGGATCAGGAGGACTGCGGAATTTATTCCGCCTGAGTCGCGACCAATCCGGCTTGCCGAATAGAACGTAGCCAGTAGCTTGCCCGCCATGTCGCCACTGACGGACAAAGATTGCGCCGCACAGACTGCGGTTTTGGCGTCCTCGCGCGGCTTCCGTTAGCGGGGAAAGTAGTCCAGGACTTCAGTCCGTTGTTCATCTCCCAAAACGGACTGAAGTCCTCGACTACTTTGCAGCATCTTCTATCCACATGGACTATTCCTCGCTCATTTCAAAACGCCGCGACCGCTTCTCCGAACTCGAAGAAGCCGTCGGCGATCCGGAGCTTTTTGCCGACCCCAAGCGCGCCACCGAGATTCTCCGCGAGCATGGCAAGCTCAAGCAAACCCTCGCGCTGTGGGAGAAAATCGAGTCGTCCAAGCGCCACCTTGCCGACAACCAAGAACTCGCGAAATCCGATGACCCCGACTTCTCCGCGATGGCCGCCGAGGAAATTCCCGGCCTCGAAACCGAGATCACCCAGCTCTCCACCGACCTTCAATACGCCTTGCTCCCGGCCGATCCTAACGAGGACCGCGACGCGCTGATAGAAATCCGCGCCGGGGCCGGTGGCGACGAGGCCTCGCTATTCGCCGCCGAGCTGATGCGGATGTATCAACGCTACTCCGACCTCCGCGGGTGGAAGTGCGAGCACCTCGGAAGCAGCCCGTCGGAAGTCGGCGGTTTCAAGGAAGTCATCCTCAAAGTCACGGGTCAGGAAGTGTTTCGCTATTTGAAATACGAGTCTGGCGTCCACCGGGTCCAACGCGTGCCGGCCACCGAGACGCAAGGCCGCGTCCACACCTCCACCGTCACCGTCGCCGTGCTGCCGGAGGCCGAGGAAGTCGATGTCGAGCTCAAGCCCGAAGACCTCCGCATCGAAGTCTGCCGCGCGGGCGGCGCCGGTGGCCAGCACGTCAACCGCACCGAGTCCGCCGTCCAGATTTTTCACCTTCCCACCGGGCTTTATGTCCGTTGTGAAGACGGCCGCTCGCAGATCAAGAACAAGGAAATGGCCCTCCAGATCCTCCGTTCCAAGCTCTTCGAACAGAAACTCCGCGAGCAGCAGGAAGCTTACTCCAGCCACCGCCGTTCGCTCATCGGCTCCGGTGACCGCTCGGAGAAAATCCGCACTTACAATTTCCCCCAAAGCCGCATCACCGACCACCGCATCGGCTTCACCTCGCACAACCTAACCGGGGTGATCGCCGGAGATTTAACTGAGTTCACCAACGAGCTGCAGAAGACCGAGATGGACGAGCGGCTGGCGGAGGCGGGGTTGTGAAGCTACTGGCTCAGTCTTGTCCACGCAGGTAAGTAGCGTGATGAATCGTGGGGACAAAAATGTCCCCACTCCTTACTCAACGGCCCATCCAGCCGCCATCGACGACTAGAATTTCGCCGTGGACGTAGCGTGAGGCTTCGCTGGCGAGGAAGACGACAGGGCCCTTGAAATCTGCGGGATCGCCCCAGCGGCCGGCGGGTATGCGGGCGAGGATCTGCTGGCTTCTAACGGGGTCTTCGCGGAGGGCTTCGGTGTTGTCGGTGGAGATATAGCCGGGGGCGATGGCGTTGACGTTGACGCCCTTGGACGCCCACTCGTTGGCGAGCGCCTTGGTGAGCTGGCCGATGCCGCCTTTAGACGCGGCGTAGCCGGGGACGGTGAGGCCGCCTTGGAACGTTAGAAGCGAGGCGGTGAAGATGATTTTCCCGCTGCCACGCTCGATCATTTTCGCGCCGATGTCGCGGCTGAGGAGGAACTGGGCGTTGAGATTCACGTCGATGACCTCGAACCACATGTCGTCCGGATGCTCGGCTGCGGGCTTGCGTTTGATGGTGCCCGCGTTGTTGACGAGGATGTCCGGGGTGCCATGCTCGGCCATGACTCTGGCAGCGAAGGCTTTGACGGCGGCGCGGTCCGAGAAATCACACTGATAGGAGGCGAAGGTCCGGCCCAGAGCGGTGACGGCCGTTTCAATGGCGCTGTCGGGGCCGAGACTGGCGCTGACGCCGATGATGTTGGCGCCAGCTTCGGCAAGGCCTTCCGCCATGGCGTAGCCGATGCCGCGCTTGCAGCCGGTGACGAGGGCGGTTTTTCCGCTTAGATCGAATGGGTTCATAGGAAGAGGAAGATTTTTTTAACCGCAGATGAACGCAGATAAACGCAGATCGAAGATAAGAGAAAGAGAGGGATTCATTTCTTCTCAATAATCTTATCTGCGTTCATCTGCGTTCATCTGCGGTTCAATTCATTCTTTGTAAGCCTTAACGAAGCTCGGCGATCTCGACGCGGTCCATGTCGGTGAAGGCTTGATTTTCACCGCCCATCGCCCAACAGAAACGGTAGCTGGCGGTGCCGCAGCCGCAATGGATCGACCACGGCGGGGAGAGGACGACCTGTCTATCAGCCACCCACAGCGGGCGGGTTTGCTGGGGTTCGCCCATCATGTGGAGGACGCGGTGCGCGGCGGGGACATCGAAATAACAATAAACCTCGCTGCGGCGGTCGTGGGTGTGGCAAGGCATGGTGTTCCAGATGCTGCCGGGCTGAAACTCGGTGAAGCCGAGCACGAGTTGGCAGCTCTTGATGCCGGTTTCATGGATGTATTGAAAAATGGTGCGCTCGTTGCATTCGTCCTTGCTGCCGAGTGCCACGCGGTTGGCATCGGCGCGGGTGGCTTTAGCCGTCGGATGACTGGCGTGGGCCGGGTAGCTGACCAGATAGAAAACGGCGGGGCGGTCTGCGGAGGCACTGGTGAAGCTGATTTCCTTGCTGCCGCGGCCGATGTAGAGGCAGTCGTGAGGGCCCATTTCAAAAGCGGTGCCATCGACGGTGACGCTGCCCGCTTCGCCAAAATTGAGGATGCCGAGTTCGCGGCGTTGGCAGAAAAAGTCGGCCTTGAGAGCGTCGTCATTTCCGAGCACAAGTGGCCCGTTGGTGGGGATGGCGCTGCCGACCACGGCACGGTCGAGATCGGTGTAAACCAGACAGACCGCGCCGGGGACGAATAGCTCATCGAGAAGAAAAGTGGCCCGAAGCTCGTCCGTATCGAGGATCGCCGCTTCGCGGGGTGATGGCATCAGTCGTGTTTCCATAATGATTTTTGATTTTGAAAAAATGCGGTCCCCTTGGGAATCCACTTTACCCGCCTCGGAATTTCCTTTGATCCGGCGGGCGGTCATTCTTCATTGGTGCCGCTCCGTGGCAACCGGAATTTCAGTTTCCACGTTTACCTGTATCTAAAAACCCACATGCACCGCTCCATCCGACTTATTTGCCGTCCAATTTTCGGAAATTTCCTAGGTGTCGCGCTGGCCTCGATCTCACCACTCTCTGCGGCGGATCCA
>JAYTEI010000418.1:0-5361 GCA_043735445.1 Akkermansiaceae bacterium
GGGCGAGGCTTACGCGGAACAATGCATTTGGGATGTTAGCGTATTTGCCGTTTGCGGAGGTTCTCGTGATCGCGGAGGCGGCGTAAGTCCAAAATTTGGAGGAACCACGTTGTGGTAGATGAAGGGCCGGATATGGCGAGGCTTGTTCACGGCTCTTTAACACCAACGGTGTTGCGCCCTCCAGCCTAGGGTTGCCCGTGAGGGCTACCCTGGGAAATGGGAACGTCATCATATCGAACCGCAACGCGGTTGTGCCCTCCAGCCCAAGGTTGCCCGTGAGGGCTACCTTGGGAAATTGAGCGCTATGAATTTGAACCGCAACGCGGTTCCGGCCTTCTCTTGGCCGGGGAATAACGCCCCATCAATCCCACACATATTTCTCATCCCACGTCTCGCCATGTTTTTGCAACAAGGCTCGGAGTTCATCCTGAAACGTAGATTTCCGGTGATGCTCGATCTGGCGGTTGATGTAATGAATGACGTTCTCAAGATTCGAAACACTCACCGAAAAACATGCATACCCACCCTGCCACGCAAACTCCGACAATGGAGCGTCTGGCCCTTCTAACGAAGCAAGTGGTTGCGGCTGTTCCTTTAGCCAAATGTTAGAAACCCGTTTCATTTCCTTCACCCAATCCGCCAGCGTAATCGTTCGGGAAAGTCGGAATAGGAGATGGACATGATCTTCTACTCCGCCGATGCGCAACGGTGCGCATTCCAGCTTTTTGGAAACTGCACCGAGATAGCCATGGAGGCTTTCACGTAGGCCGAGATCTCGCAAAAACGGTCGGCGATCTTTGGTGGAAAACACCGCGTGAACATAAACCGAAGCAAGAGATTGCGGCATGATGCGACCATCCTAACGAAAACTCATCCCGTGGCAAGCTGCCGGAACCGCGTTGCGGTTCGAATCCATTTGGATCGGAGGTCCCAGGGTAGCCCTAGCGGGCAACCCTGGGCAGGAGGACGCAACCGCGTTGCGGTTAGCGGATCTTCAACACCAACGGTGTTGTGACCTCCAGCCCAAGGTTGCCCGCTAGGGCTACCTTGGGAGATGGCGTGTTAGCGTATTGAACCACAACGTGGTTCCGGCCTCCTATGGATGTGAAGGGAGGAGTCCTCCCTTCCCCTTATTTGCAAAGCCAATCGCGGAACACCGCCTTGTCCGCAGGCAGCAAGGTCGCGACCTTTTCCCGCTGCGCGAGGATCGCGAGTCGCTCGGGGATCTCGACACAGTTAGGGCCGAGCTCGGCTTCCATCACGTCGAGGAACTTGGCGGGGTGCGCGGTTTCGAGGGTGATGGTGGCACTGCCGGGGTGGGCGGCGCGCCATTTCTGGGCGGCCAGCCAGCCGACCGCGCCGTGCGGGTCGATCTCGTAATTGTAGAGCGCCTTGACGGTGCGGATGGCGGCGCGGGTTTGGTCGTCGCTGAAGGTCATGCCGGAAACGCGGGATTTCATGGCATCCCACGAGCCGCTGAAGAGCGCTTGCATGCGGACGAAGTTAGATGGAGCACCGACATCCATGGCGTTAGAAATCGTCGGCACGCTGGGGCGCGGCGCGTATTGGCCGAGGCGGAGGTATTCGGGGACCACGTCGTTGCGGTTGGTGGCGGCGACGAAGTGATCGATGGGCAGGCCGAGCTGCATGGCAAGCAGTCCGGCGGTTAGGTTGCCGAAATTTCCCGAGGGGATGACGAAGGTCGGCAGGACGCCTTCCGGGAGCTGGCGGGCGGCGTGGATGTAATAGAAACTCTGCGGGACCAGGCGCGCGAGGTTGATGGAGTTCGCGGAGGTTAGATTGAGGCGCTCCGCGAGTTCGCGGTCGAGGAAGGCGGATTTGACGAGCGCCTGGCAATCGTCGAACGAGCCTTGGATTTCTAACGCGGTGATGTTGCCGCCGAGGGCGGTTAGCTGCTTTTCCTGAAGCCCGGAAACCTTGCCCTGCGGATAGAGGATGATCACGCGGGTGCCCGGGACGTTGTGGAACGCGGAAGCCACCGCACCGCCGGTATCGCCGGAAGTGGCGACGAGCACGGTGAGCTCGCGGTCCTCGCCACGGGTCAGCCAGGCCATCAGGCGGGCCATGAAACGTGCGCCGAAATCCTTGAAGGCAAGGGTGGGGCCGTGGAAAAGTTCGAGAATGTGATCGCCCGGCCCGAGCGTGACGAGCGGTGCATCGAACGAGATCGCGCCCTCGACAATATCGACCAGCGCCTGCGGCGGGACGTCCTCGCAGAAGAACGCATCCGCCACGGCGATGCCGATTTCCGTAAACGTTAGATCCCGCCAGATTTCCCAGAAGGCTTCGTCTAACACAGGCAAGTTGTCCGGCATGTAAAGCCCGTTGTCCGGCGGCAGCGAGCGCAGGATGGCTTCCTTGAGATCGACGCGGTGGGAGGGGGTGGTGGTGGAGTGGTAGAGCACGGCGGGCGGAAGGATTGGTTTCTGAAATGGAAATGCCAAGCACCGGATGGGCTTGCGCAAAAATGTCAGGAATGGATGTGTTTGAGAAGCCAGTGGTGCTCGGCATCGGCGGTGATTTCGGCGAGGATACCACCGATGGGAATCGTCATTCCGCCCGCATGGAAGAAGTTGCCGGGGTGGGCGTCGAACAATGCGATGCGGCGGTCGGGTTGATAGAAGGAAATGGAATTCTTCTTTCCAATCTGAAGATTACCCAGCGGATGGTAGCCGAAATCAAGCATCTGGGCCGACATTTGAGCGGCAGTAGCGGGTTGGCCTTTGGGGTTTGGCTGGGAGATGACGATGCTCGGTTCTGTGGCGTCGAGATACCCTTCCAGTCGGACATCGTCGCTGAATTCCCGGTTTTGGAGAATCATGCGTGCGAGGTATTCGGAAGGGAGGAGTTCATGTGCGAAAATGCTGATAATTGAAAACGGCGGGAGTCTGTCGTAATCGAACTCGGCGCCAATGCCTGCCTTTCCGGGATGGGTGGTTTTCCACCAGATCATGGCGGTTGGATCGAACGCGACGACGTGCTCGCCGTGGGCACTGCGGCGGTCGAGCGTTAGAGTCGGGACTTCGTTAAAGATGCGGTCTTGGGCTGCGGCCCAATCTCGGAGGAGAGTTCGTTCCTTTGCCCGAAGCTCAGGCAGGCTCTCTCGGCCGCGCCGTGCTGTGCCCATGCCTCGTCGAAGGTGGAGCACTGCATCTTCAAGCGCGTCTGACGGATTTCTTCCCGGACGCATGATTCAGAGGACATGGTGAAATTATAGGCGGATGGGCGGCTGAAGCGGGGTGGAAAATGGCGTGTCGGGCTGGGGCTACGATCATAGAAGTTTCAGCAGGTCACCGCGGGTAAAATCCAGATCGCGGAGGATTTTCAGCAGAATGCCGGGGCCGAGGGTTTCTTTGCCATGCACCGGGACCGTTGGTTTTTTCCATCGGCGTGCTCCAGCCGGTGATGGCAGCCTTTGATTCGAACTACGGAAAACCCAAGTTTGGACAAGGCTTTGATCAGCTCGCTGCCTGTGATACTTGGAAATTGGCTCATCAGGCAAAATTGTGGACGATTCCAGAAAAGTGGAAGCCTTGCGGCAACTGCGGCAGTTCAAACCTCCACCGCGACCTGTTGAACTCCGACAAACTCGGGTGGCGTGAATTCACCGGCATCTTCAAGGCAAAGTGAAATAGCCTCTTTGATGCGTAAATCTAACTCACCAAAGGTGCGTGCCTGCGTGTGGCAGCCGTGAAGCGAAGGCACGCTTGCCACGAGCCAGCCTTCGGAATCCCGCTCGATCACCACGTTGAATTTCTGCTGCATGATGAAGGGAGTTTGGCCGACTTTGGGATTTTTGGAGCTGTTTAGTCAATCACATGGACCCCGCGCGGATTGATCCTTGAGACATAGCTCTGGTTCTCAATCGGGATCGCGAAGAAAACTTTACTAACAGCATCGGCGACTTTGCGGGCGATTTCCTCGCCTTCGCAGAGCGCGAAGACGGACGGCCCGGCACCAGAGATGGAGAATCCCAGCGCACCGGCCGCAAGCGCGGCGCGTTTTGCTTTGTAGAAATCCGGGATAAGCTTCTGGCGGCGCGGCTCGGCGATCACGTCGTGAATGGATCGCGAAATGAGGCCGTAGTCTTCTTGGATGAGGCCGCAGAGCAGGCCGCCGAGGTTGCCGATCTGTTGGGTGGCGTTCTCTAACGGGATTTCCTTGGGCAGGATCTCGCGGGCGACCTTGGTGAGGATTTCGATATCGGGGTGAACGACTGCGGCCCACAGGTTTTTCGGCGCGGGGATTTGCGCGAAGTCGAGTTCGTCGTTCGAGCGGATGAAAACGATGCCGCCGAACAGGCAGGGCGCGACGTTGTCAGCGTGCCAAGCCCCGTCGGCCGAAGCTTCGCCGGCCATCGCGAAGGGGAGAAGTTGTTTCTTGCTGAGCGGATCGCCTATCAGTTTGTTCACGGCGAAGGCTCCGGCGACGGATGAGGCGGACGACGAGCCGAGGCCGGAGCCGAAGGGCATTTTCTTGTGGATTTCCATCTCGATCCCGCGGTCGGTCATGCCGAGGTGCTTGAGTAAATCAAGCGCGGCGACGCCGGCGCAGTTTTGCGCGGGATTTTTCGGGAGCTTGCCATTGTCGCCGGTGATTTTCGTGATGTGCAGGCCGGGTTTGTCGCAAAGGCGGACGACGATTTCATCGCCGGGAGCATCAATGGCGAAACCGAGGACGTCATAACCGCAGGCGACGTTGGCCACCGTGGCGGGGGCGAACACGCGAATTTCAGGAGAGTTGGACATAAGGAGAGCGCTCGCGGGGAGCGGGCGGAGTCTGCGGGCGGAACTCCTGATTGTTCAAGCCCGGAAAAGGGGGGGGATCAAGGTGCCTCCATTAGGGATACGTCGTCAGTAAGAGAGAGATTTTAACTGCGGATTACGCGGATAAGAGGCTGTGAGGTGATGTGTTTTGAACGTCTGGCACGGGCGTAATTCTGAAAATCCTCGAATCCATCCCAATTCGTGAGTCTTCATCCAAGATCATCCGCGTCATCCGCAGTTTGAGAATCTGATACTCTCCCTAATCGACGGACTTCGGGGGGGCTAGGTTTTAAGTTCCAAAGAAGGCGGACCTCAGTTAGTTGCCGCGCATCGCCACGAACCGGCGCATATGGGCCATGGTCTGCCCCCGGCGATTTCTTTCAGTGCCTTCACCTGTTCCTCATTCGGTAGGCCCTCGGGAATCTTGTTCATTTCGGCCAAACAGTGGGAATGATGCTCCAGCGAACATGAGGAGCACATCCACCGGAACCTGAGAGGCTCGCCGGGGATTTGCCCGAGAGTATCCGTTCCTCCGCTGCAAGGCACCCCCCCCGCGGTATTCGCATTTCGCGCT
>JAYTEI010000419.1:0-2395 GCA_043735445.1 Akkermansiaceae bacterium
CACCAGCGCAATGCAACTCCGATCCTGTCATGAAATCCGACTGTCCAACTGGAACACTTGACCGGAGGTATGGATTAGCTCGTGGTGAAGATAATGAATAAATCTAGCAACTGTGGCGGGGGTGTTGAATCGACCCAAAACGTGGTCGTTTAAAATTTCCGCGCGGCGTTTTACGGAGACGGATTCGGTCATGGCCGTTTCGAGGAACCCGGGAAGAATAGTGTTCACTCGCACGCCGTGGCGACCATTTCGCTGCGCGAGATTTGCCGTTAGGCCGAGTAACGCGGCCTTAGCCGTCGCATACGCGCCCTGCCCGTGCGGTGGATGAATGGCCGAGTGACTTGAAATAAAGATGACGTGGCCGGACTGCTTCTCGATCATTTGTGGCAATACCGCCGCCGCGCATATCGCTGCGCCATGATAGTTTACCGCAAGCACCTCGTCCCAACTGGATTCATCCAAGCGGGAAAGCGGCGCGTCACGAATGATGCCGGCGGCGCAGATTAATAAATCCACAGGTCGTGACTCGAAATAGCCTTGGATCGCGACTAAGTCGGTAACGTCTAGCTCGCTGTGAGTGGGTGCGACAATCTCCCAAGATGCGACGGCAAAGACCTCGACGATGGCTTTTCCCAAACCACCGCTGGCTCCTGTGATGACCAAATGTTTCACGAATAGTAGGGTGAGCTGATCCGGCTGGTGCTAGCAAGTGCGAGCGGCCCAAGAACTCGGCAAGAGTCTGGGAATAACCTCGGAATGATTGGGTGGAACGTCACTTGATCTCAGGGAAAGGGGTTTCATTCAGAGGTCATGCAGCGTGTTGCCCAACTTGTTGTTGCCGTGGAACGTGCTTGGTGAAGCTGGGGAACAGCGCAGTTAGAGGGTTGTTCACACTATTAAGAAGATGATCTTATAGGTTCAAAAAGAAAGAAATCATCATCTGTATGGCACATGGTTAGGCATGGGAGACAAAAGAAATCCGCCGGATCAGAGTGATCCGGCGGATGTAGGATTTGGCGTAAATTAAAAGAGCATCAACGCGGGCTGCTCGATGAGCTTCTTGATTTCTGCAAGGAACTGTGCAGCCACGGCACCATCGACCACGCGGTGATCGCAGGAGATGCCGAGATTCATTCGTAAGCCGACAACGATCTGGCCGTCTTTGACGACCGGTTTCTCGATCGCGGCCCCCACGGAAAGAATGACGGCTTGCGGCGGATTGACGATGGCATCGAAGGATTCGATTCCCCAGGCACCTAGGTTCGAGACGGTGATGGTGCCGCCGTCGAATTCATCGGGTTTGAGCTTTTTGTCTTTGGCACGGATGGCGAAATCCTTGACTGCTTTGGAAATGGCAAGGAGCGACTTCGTTTCAGCTTGTTTGATGACCGGGGTGACCAAGCCGTCTTCCACCGCAATGGCGACGGAGAGGCCGACGTGCTGGAACTTGACGATGTGGTCGCCGGCGAAGGAGGCGTTCACCGCGGGAACGGCTTGGGTGGCGTTGATGACGGCCTTGAGGATGAAGTCGTTTACGGAGTATTTGTTGCCGTGGGTTTTGTCGGCTTGGGCGTTGACCTGTTGGCGCATCGCCATGAGAGGCGCGGCGTCCACCTCGAGGTGGAGATAAAAGTGGGGGATGGTGGTCTTGGAGGTGAGCAGACGCGAGGCAATGATTTTGCGCATGGAGCTGAGTTCGATTCTTTCATCGCCCTCCTTGGCGACTGGCTCGATGGCTTGGGTGGCAGGAGCGATCGAAGGAGCGGCGGGTGTGATCGCCTTGGATTTGATGGAGGCTGCGAGACCGGCTGCGGCGGAAGCCTCGGAAGAAGGAGTTGCGGGAGCCTTCGCTGGAGAGCTGGACGCCGCTTGAACATCATTTTTGACAATGCGACCGGCAGGGCCGGAGCCGGTCACTCCGGATAGGTTGACACCGAGCTCCGCTGCAATCTTGCGGGCAAGAGGTGATGCCTTGAGGCGCTCGCCAGCGGCGGGAGCAAGAGAGGAGACGTTGGCGGGTGTTGGCACCGGAGTCGGTGCCGTGGGTGCAGCTTCGGCCGGTTGAGACGCGGGGGCAGAGGCCGCGCCGGAATCTCCATCAAGAACGGCGAGGACTCCACCAATGGGTGCTTTTTCACCTTCCTGGATCAAGATTTCGGTAATGACTCCATCGTCGAAAGCTTCCATTTCCATGGTGGCTTTGTCGGTTTCGATTTCGGCGAGAATGTCACCAATCTCGACGGCGTCGCCGATTTGTTTGTGCCATTTGATGAGGGTGCCTTCGGTCATAGTATCCGAGAGCTTGGGCATTTCGATGTTCACAGACATGTTTTTAATAGGAATAGGAGTCGCAGGGAGAATGGGAAAAAGTCTGGGCATTTCCAGCCTTTTTACC
>JAYTEI010000420.1:0-11545 GCA_043735445.1 Akkermansiaceae bacterium
CCGTCCCCGTCGGCCTGGCGAAGGCATCATGGACATAAACGGCGTCTGGCATGGGGGATGGGTAGAGCTGATGGTGAAGTGTGTGGATGAATCAAGATCAGGGTGGGAGTGGGAGGCTCCAGCCACTGTTATATGTTCAGAGCCACTTCATTTTCTTAAAGATGACTAACTGGACCACCGCGATGAGCGCCATGATGAGCATCAACCCGATGTAGCCGTGTGGCTGATAGAGTTCCGGCATGTTGAGCGGGAGCTTTTTGCCCGATGAAGATTCGGGGGCGAAATTCATACCATAAACTCCGACGATAAAAGTGAGTGGGATGAAGATCGAGGTGATGACGGTGAGCACCCGCATAATTTCATTTGTCCGCAGGCCGACGCTGGAGTGATAAAGTTCCATCAGCCCGGAAGTGAGTTCCTTGTAGCTTTCTACCAGATCCATCAACTGGACAGTGTGGTCATAGCAGTCGCGCAGGAAAACTTTAGTGGGAGTGGTGACATAGCCGGAAGTATCATGGAGCAGCGAGTTCACCACATCGCGCAGTGGCCAGATGAAGCGGCGGAGTTGCGAGAGGTTGCGCTTGTATTCATGCAGCGTCAGCACCATCTCGCGGGAGGGTCGAGTGAGCAGCTCATCTTCTAGCTCCTCGATGGCATTGCCGAGGTTCTCAAGCACGGGATAATAGTGATCTATAATTGAATCTAACAATGCATAGGCGAGATAGTCCGTCTTGGCTTTGCGGAGCGAACCATGACCTGAACGAATGCGCTCGCGGACAGGCTCAAACACATCATATTCCGCTTCCTCCTGAATCGTAATTAGGAAATTTTTACCAAGGAACATGCTCACTTGCTCGCCGCAGATCGAGGAACCTTGATCCTGATAGACCATCTGCGCGACGATGAATAGATAGTCAGGAAAGGTCTCGACCTTCGGACGTTGGCCGGTGTCGAGGACGTCCTCGAGCGCAAGTGGATGAAGGTTGAATTGTTCACCCACGGTCTTAAGTGCCTCCACGTCGCCGAGGCCGTCGATGTTGATCCAAGTGACTCCTCGGCGGTTGAATTGCGGGCCGAGATCGGCGAGGTCGGTGATTTCACGTTCCTCGAAATGATCTTTATCATACTCAATGAGATGAATGCTCGGGCGGACGACTTGGCCATCGACGAGGTGGGGAATCAAGGTAGCCGGCGAGGAGCCGGGAGCGGAGTGGCGGGTCTTAAACATGCGGGGGCGTTAGATGGAGTCGGATTTTACAGCAGGCTACCATGAAGAATCACACCCGCCACCGCGAAGTAGATCACCAGTCCGGTGACGTCCACCAGCGTGGCAACGAACGGCGCGGACGAAGTCGCGGGGTCCAGCCCGAGGCGCTTGAGCAGGAACGGCAGCATCGAGCCTGATAGAGTGCCCCACAGCACCACGCCGATGAGTGAAAGCCCCACAGTGATGGCGATGAGCGGCCAGTGGTTGCCATAGATGTTTGGAAAAATCGAGGCCCAGATCATAATCCGCAACGTTCCTAACACGGCGAGGATCAGCCCGAGTGAGCAACCGGAAAAAATTTCCCGCCGCATCACCCGCCACCAATCTTTGAGGGTCACTTCACCGATGCCCATCGCGCGGATGATCAGCGTGGCGGCTTGCGATCCGCTATTTCCGCCGCTGGAGAGGATCAGCGGCACGAACGCATTCAGCACGATGGCCTTCGCGATTTCATCCTCGTAGTGCTTCATGGCGGTGGCGGTGAACAGCTCGCCCACGAATAACACCACCAGCCAAGTGGCGCGCTTTTTCACCAGCCTGCCTAACGAAATGTCCATGTAGGGTTCATCGAGCTGCTCCATGCCGCCGATTTTATGGATGTCTTCGGTGGCCTCTTCTTCCGCCACGTCGAGGATGTCATCGACGGTGACAATGCCGACAAGGCCGCCATGGCGGTCGATGACTGGCAGCACCGAGCGGTCGTATTTGCGGAAGGTGGCCACGGCGGTTTCCTGGTCGTCCGTCGCGTGCAGGGCGGTGAAAACTCCGTCGCGCAAGTCAGCGACCTTCAGCTCTAACGGGCGCAGTAGAAACTCGCGGATGCGGATATCGTCCAGCAGCTTGCCGTGGTCATCCACCACATAGAGCACGTTGAGAGTCTCGCGGTCACTGCCGTGCTCGCGGATGTGATCGAGCACTTGTTGCACCGTCCACGGATCGCGGATGGTTAGATACTCGGAGGTCATCAAGCGCCCGATGCTGTCCTCGGGATAGTCGAGTAACTTCAGCGCCACTAACCGCTCGCCGGGTGAGAGGAAACCCACCAGCCGTGCGCAAACTTGGGTTGGCAATTCTTCTAGCAGCGCCGTCCGATCGTCCTGCGCCATCGCGTCGAGGATCTTGGCTGCTTCCTCGTTGCCCAGGGCATGAAGCAGTTTTTCCTGCGATTCTAGCGGCAGGTATTCGAACATTTCTGCCGCCTTGTCGGTGGGCAGCAAGCGAAACACCACGGCCTGCTCGACGGCTGTTAGCTCGTCCATCGACTCGACCGCATCCGCCGGCGGTAAGGTCGCGAGCGCCGCCTTCATTCCCGCGAAATCCCGCTCGTGGAGCAGCTCTGCGAGGTTAGGCGTGCGGTGGTGAGTGGTCATGGCGGATCGCGGCGCGGCAGTCTTGGGGATAAACCTGCGGCGCGTCCAGCCTCACCCGCTGCGAATGTGGCGGCGCTCACCAGTCGCCGTGAGTTCAGCCCTCCTACGCGTCCTTTTTCTCAAGAAAGTTCCTTGCCGCCACCAGCTTCTCCATCATTTCCGGGGAAACCTTGGGGTATTCCAGATTGAGACCGGTGATGGCACCCACGATGATTTTCGCAACCACCGCGCGGGCGAACGGTTTGCGGTCGGCGGGGATGATATACCAAGGTGCTTGCTTGGTGCTCGTCGCACTCAGGGCGTCCTCGTAGGCTTTCTGATAGTCTTTCCAAAGCTTGCGGTCTGGCAGATCGGTTTCGGAAAATTTCCACTGCTTCTTTGGGTCCTTCAGCCGCGCGAGGAAGCGCTTCTTCTGCTCGTGTTTCGAGAGGTGGAGGAAGAACTTGAGGACCACCGTGCCGTTGCGGGTGAGGTGCTTCTCGAAGTTGTTGATGTCCTCGTAGCGCTTCTCCCAGAACTTTCTATCAGGCTTGCCGAACTGCGCTTTATCGATCCACTCCGGGTGGACTTTGACGACCAGCACATCCTCATAATACGAGCGATTGAAGATCCCGATGCGGCCGCGCTCGGGCAGAGCTTTCATGCAGCGCCAGAGGAAATTGTGATCCAGCTCCTCAGCCGAGGGTTGTTTGAAACTGAACACTTGGCAGCCCTGCGGATTCACGCCGGACATCACATGGCGGATCGTGCCGTCCTTGCCAGCGGCATCCATCGCTTGGAAAATTAACAACACCGAGCGGGTGTCATTGGCATAGAGCAGCTCCTGCGCGGCATCTAACTCCACCCGGTTCTTCTTGAGGATTTCCTCGACCTGCTGATCGAGATCATCTGCGGCGAGGTTCTTGGCATCGTCCGAGCCGTTGCATTCGGTGGGATGCTCTTTTAAGTCCACGTTAGAGCCGGGCTTGACGAGGAATGAGTCGATGATGGATTGCGGGATCATGGGAGAGGTGGATGGTTGATAGAGGAGATTGCGCGTTGCTCGGCACTTTCAACGATCAACTCTCAACCATCAACTTCCTAATCTTTCAATTTCACCAAGTTTAGGCAAACCCGGCCGGCCTCGAAGTCCGCTAGATTGGCGAGCGTGGTGGTGGCGATGTTCGCCATCGCCTCGCGGGTGAAGAACGCTTGGTGGCCGGTGACGAGGACGTTAGGAAACGTGGTTAGACGCATGAACACATCATCCTGGATGATTTGAAATGAATGGTCCTCGAAGAACAGCTCGGACTCCTCTTCATAAACATCCAGCGCCAATCCGCCGATCCGCCCGGACTTGATCGCGGTGATCGCGGCTTCCGTATCGATCAGCGCGCCGCGGCTGGTGTTGACGATGAAGACACCGTCGCGCATCTGGGCGAGGGATTTTTCCGCGATCAGATGATGAGTCTGCGGCAGCAGCGGGCAATGCAAACTGATGGCGTGTGAGCGGGCTAACAACTCGTCGAGGGGCACATAGTTCACCCCGAGTTTCACGCAATCTGGGTTGGGTATCAGATCATGGGCCAGCACCTCGCAGCCGAAGCCCGTCATGATCTTGGCGAAAATGCTGCCGATGATCCCGGTGCCAACCACCCCGACGGTCGTGCCGTGGACGTCGCTACCGATCAAGCCGTCGATGGAAAAATTTCCCTCGCGCACCCGGTTGTAGGCCTTGTGGACATGTCGGTTGAGACACAGCAGCAAGGCCACCGCATGCTCGGCGACGGCATGGGGCGAGTAGGCCGGCACCCGCGCGACTAACAACCCGAGCGCTTTCGCCGTAGCGAGATCCACGTTATTAAATCCCGCGCAACGCAGTGCGATGAAGCGAGTGCCGCCCTGCGCGAGTTTCTCTAACGTCGCTGCGTCGAGCACGTCATTCACAAACGCACACACGGCAGGGGAGTCCTCCGCGAGAAATGCGGTTTGCGGGGTGAGGCGGTTTTCAATGAACACCAACTCGTGCCCTAACAGCGCGTTGTGCTCTCGCAGAAACTGCTCGTCGTAGGGCTTGCTGCTGAAGATGGTGACTTTCATGGCTCGCATTCTCACGGCAAGGTCGGTGGACTCAAGCCCGGAGTGCGCGGTGATTTGCTAGTGCGAGTGGCGGCTTGATAGAAGGGCGATGACTTCCACCTCATCGTGAGGGCTAGCAGGGAAGCGGAGAGAGCAAATGGTTTTTTCATAATCGAAACGGAGCGGGGTTTACGCTCACAGCATTGATAGAAGCCGGCTCTGTGGACGTCTGCGCCAAACGACGATCCATCTTGTGCAAAATTTCCGCAAAAATCCGTGGGCTGACGTTCGTTCTGGCCGTACATCGGTCAGCGGCTCTAGGCTCCGGCCATGGACGCCTTGATTCACCATCTGGAGGGAAAGCAGGAACTCACTTCGCGCGAAGTGGAGGTGGCGGTGGCGCTGCTGTTGGATCCCGCCGCCGCGGATGCGAAGAAGGAGTGGCTGCTAGAAGCGCTGGCACTTAAAGGCGAGACGCCCGCCGAGATCGCTGGATTCGTCGAGGCGTTTCTCGAACAAGCAGTCGATCCCCATCTTGGGCTGCTAGAATTGGAAGGGCCGACGCTCGATGTCTGCGGCACCGGCGGCGACCAGCTCGATCTCTTCAACGTCTCCACCACCGCGATGTTCATCGCCGCCGCCGCCGGAGCGGTCGTCGTGAAACACGGCAACCGCGGCATCACCTCGAAAAGCGGCGGGGCCGACGTGCTCGAAGCGCTGGGCGTGCGCATCGACCTATCGGCGGACGAATTCCGCAATTGCATCGAACGCGCCGGGATCGGTTTCATGTTCGCGCCGATCTATCATCCGGCTTTTAAGGCGGTCGTCGCCGTTAGGAAATCGCTCGCCGCGCGCGGCGTTAGAACCATTTTCAACCTGATCGGCCCGCTGCTCAATCCGGCCCGCCCGGAGTGCCAGCTCGTTGGGGTTTTCAGCCGCGATCTGTGTCCCGCGTTCGCGGAAATTTTAGAACGCCTCGGCCGCGAGAGCGCGTGGGTCGTCCACGGCACCACCGGCGACGGGCGCTCGGTCGATGAAGTCAGCCTGATGGGATCGACCCGGATTTGCAAAGCTGGCTTGCTGCAAGATCAGGCGGACGAGGAAGTTCGCCCGCGTGATTTCGGCCTCAAACACGCCGAGGTGGGAGAGCTTCAGGGCGGGGATGCCAAGGCGAATGCCGTCATCCTCGAAGCCATCCTCGCGGGCCGCGAAACCGGGCCGAAGCGCGACATGGTGCTGATGAATTCCGGCGCCGCGCTCGCCTGCGCCGGCCTCGCCGACGACATGGGCGACGGCATCGAGATTTCCCGCGAAATGATCGCCAGCGGAGCCGCGCTGGAAAAACTGCGATTGCTGCAAAAAGCGTCGCAAGCGTGAACCCCCCTCCTTGTTTTTCGAGTCGCCAACCGGATGGAGTTTCGGGACATTAGCCTTCACACGCATGAACATTGTCTTCCGTCTGAATTACCACACCGTTCCCGGTCAGTCGCTTTGGTTGAAATACTCAACCGTGCTCGATGCAAAGGGCGTTCGTTTCGATCAGATCGTACCGCTGCAGTGGCTCAATGACGGGCAATGGCAAGCCAGCGTCCAGGTTCATGGCGCGGGCTGCTTCCGAATTGAGTATAACTATCAGCTCCGGCAAACTAACGGGGTCGAGCTCGGCGAATGGCACGCACCGCGAACTGCGAAGATTGATCTATCCGCGCACGATGCCGTTTTACTACAAGATTCTTGGTGTTCGCCAGGCACTGTGGACTATGCATTTGAAACCAATGCTTTTCTCGCGGTGTTGCCTGCCCGTGGGCCGTTTGAGGAATTATCAATTCCAAAACAAGCGAATCATTCATTTCAACTTCGGATGGCGGCGGTGCCGACTGGCCAAGTGCCGTGCATTTTGGGAAGTGTCACTGAACTCGGCAACTGGGGCTGGTTTTCCGCAGTACCACTTCAGGAAACCGCAGCCAATATCTGGCAGACAAATGTTTATCTACCTGCGGATTGGAACATTGAATACAAGTATGGATTGTTCGACCCCAAGTTGAAATGTGTGGTGAGTGTGGAGCTGGGTGAAAACCGCCGAATCGCCGCGCACGCCATTGCTTCCCGACAGTGGACGAAAGTGGAAGATGAATGTTATCGCAGAGACACCGGCGGTCTCTACCGCGCGGCAGGAGTGGCGATGCCGGTCTTCTCGCTGCGCAGTGATATGAGTCTCGGCGTGGGTGAGTTCGCCGATCTCAAACCCTTTGGCGATTGGGCGAAGGGCGTCGGCTTAAAGTTGATTCAAATTCTGCCGATCAATGATACCACCTCGTCGCACGACTGGACGGACTCTTATCCGTATTCGGCGATCAGTGTCTTCGCGCTGCATCCGCTCTATCTACGAGTTGATGATTTGAGTTATACCATGCCTGCAAGCTTCAAGCAGGAGTTGAATGCCGCGCGGGCACAACTCAACACGCTCGAGCAAGTGGATTACGAAGCGGTGATGCGGGTGAAACTAAAACTTACTCGCCAGATTTTTGGGAAACACCGTGCGGCGATCCTTGCTGGTGGAGCCTTCAATGAGTTTCTAAAAACCCATGGTGAGTGGGTGATTCCTTATGCCGTGTTCTGTGTGAAGCGCGATCACTACGGCACTGCCGATTTCTCGCAGTGGCAAGAATGGGCGACGTTTGATCGGGCGCAGGTTGATGCTCTCACCGCACCTGATCACCCCGCGTGGCCAGAGATTGCTTATCATATCTGGCTGCAATGCGAACTGGATCTACAACTTGCCAACGCGGTTTCCCACTTGCATAAAAATGGTCTCGCGCTCAAGGGCGACTTACCCATTGGCATCGACCGCCAATCAGTGGATGCATGGTCCGCACCCCATTTGTTTAAGATGGACGTGCAGGCCGGCGCACCGCCGGATGCCTTCGCAGTGAAAGGCCAGAACTGGGGATTTCCAACCTATAACTGGGAAGTCATGAAGCTAGATGACTATGCTTGGTGGCGTTCCAGGTTTGCGCAGTTGAGTCATTACTTCGATGCGTATCGCATCGATCATATCCTTGGGTTCTTCCGAATCTGGCAGGTTGCTTATGATCAAATAGAGGGCATCATGGGCCACTTCGATCCGGCGATACCAATCCATATCGACGAGATTCGCGAGCGAGGAATCGCATTTGATTACAACCGCTACTGCCGCCCCTATATCCGTTGGTATATGTTGGAAGAGCGCTTCGGCGATGCGGCGGAATATGTAAAAGGTAATTTCCTCCACGACTCCGGCGACGGCTACTTTCACCTCAGCGAGAAAGTGCTCACCCAGCGCCGGATTGTTGATTATTTCACCGAGCACCCACACGACGGCCTCATCCGGGATGGCTTGTTGGATTGTGCAAGCGAGGTATTGTTTTTCGAAGTGCCCGGCTCAAATGGCACCTTGTTTCATCCGCGGATGTCGATGCAGGCGACCCATGCCTACCGTGATCTCGATTGGGACATGCGGTGGCGGGTTGAAGAGTTATACAATGATTACTTCTATCGGCGTCAGGAAGATTTCTGGCAGGCCCGCGGCTATGGAAGATTGCCGGCCATGCGGCACGCCAGTCCGATGCTGCTCTGCGGCGAAGATCTCGGGATGGTGCCCGCCTGCGTGCCAGGAGTGCTCAGGGAACTCGGTATTCTATCATTGGAAATCCAGCGGATGCCGAAGACCCATGAAGTCGAGTTCTTCAATCCACAATTTGCACCTTATATGAGTGTCGTGAGTCCCTCCACTCACGACATGGCCACGCTGCGCGCATGGTGGCAAGAAGACGCCGCCACGACTGCTAGATTTGCCTGGCAGATGTTTGGCAGCAGCTCACCGGAAGCCGAGCTATCAGGCGAAACCGCTAGCCGGATCATCTGGCAGCACCTCCAATCGCCCGCGATGTGGGCGATTTTTCCGCTCCAAGACTTGCTTGCCATGGATGAATCACTTCGCAACCCAGATCCAGAGTCTGAGCGCATCAACGTGCCCGCGATCATGCCTTATTATTGGCGCTATCGAATGCACCTCGGCCTCGACCAACTCGCCGCCGCCGATGGGCTTAACCGCAAACTGGCACGGCTGATTGAAGGGGCGGGCCGCTGACTGCGATCTCGGTCTATTGGCAAAGGCACATTCAATTGTGTGGAGTTATAGTTCGAATTAAAATCCAGTTATAAACCTCTGTAGCAAGCTCAACAAAGGCGTTGCTTCACAAATAGGCGACAAGTAAGATTTTCCCACGATGACAACGGTTCTCTCACAAAAAGGTCAGATTGTCCTACCCAGCGCCGTGCGGGAGCAAATGCATTTGGAGCCAGGGCAGGATTTTGAAGTCATCATCGACGATGAAGACACCATTTTGCTTCGTCGCGTATCCCGTCCGCCCAATCACGGTCTCATCGATCTCTTACAAGCCTGCCCTTATCCGTTTGAGGTGCCACCAAGGGCCAACGACCTGCCACGTTCCATCAAGTTATGAACTACTTGGTGGATACGAATGTCCTAAGCGAACTCGCCAAACCACAGCCAGCCGGAGAGGTCATGGCTTGGTTCGTCAAGCATGAGCCACACCTCTACGTCAGTAGCATTTCGTTAGGCGAAATCCGCTAAGGCTTGGAGTTGCTGCCCACAGGCAAACGGAAATCAGGCCTACAAGCGTGGTTTAAATCAGTTTGCGAGCGCATGGATGGCAGAGTCCTCAGCTTTAACACCAGCACTGCCCATGTTTGGGGGCAACTCGTCGCCAACCTCGAGAAGAAGGGAATCCACCTCCCTACCCTCGATAGCCAACTCGCCGCCACCGCCCAGCGCCATGGCTTAACAATGGTGACAAGGAATATGGCTGATTTCAAAAACGCGGGCGTGAAGTTGCTGAATCCATTCGCGGCCTAACAACGACCCCTAATAAGTTTGAGAAACCAAATGCCTTCATTGCACCAGCAGCGCCTAACTTCCATGCTCGATTACCTTGAGGAGTGGGACAAACTGAACCGCACGCCTGTTTTCGATATTGCCTCGCATCAGGCACTGATGATCTGGCAGCACGATGTCGCAGAACTACCGGGTTTTTCCCTGAACAGTTCGGACGAATCTGGAGAGGTTTGGCTGACGCTTGACCGGTTGCGACCCACAAAGCCACCTCAGTTGCCCGTCGAACTGGTGCCTTGGGTTGTGGTTTCAGATGATCCTTCGCGTGAGCCGCATCGTCGCGAATCGATCGCGCATCCCACCGAGCCTGAGCAAGAAATTAACTTCGACGACGCGCCTGAACGGGAGACTGCCTTTACCGCTTATCTCGATAAGCAGTGGTCTGAATGGTCAACCATCGAAAAGCCCAAACGTCGGAGCATCGCCTGTTACGATAAGCTTTTCAATCTGCTCCAGACCATCGAAACCGAAGGGGCGGAGACCGCGTTGGAACTCGTGTGGGGCATAGGGGTAGGCGTTTGGAAGCCGGAGCAACACCAATCAGTGCGTCATCCGCTGCTGTGCAGATTAGTAGAAATCGATCCTGTAGGCAGAGATATGGCTCTGCGCATCCGGCCTCGCGATGTTCCGACTCTGCTGGAGACTGATATTTTCGCAGCCATGGAGAACCCTGGATTGCCAGTGTATGAGAAGGCTGCACGCACGATTCTCGATAACACGGACAACCACATAACCCCATTTGAAGAGGCTTCTTTCGAGCAAATCCTTTCTGGAGCGGCGGGCACGCTTGATCGGCAAGCTCGCTATTGGCCCAGAGAATCCGCTTATCAAGAGGGTGTTGTCCCGGCGGCTAACGAACAACTGACCATCACCAATAGTTGGGTGATTTTCGCCCGTCGCAAAGGCACTAACTTTTTAGTCGATGATGTTCGTCGTCTCAAAGAAAAGGTCGCGAATGAGGACGTTCCTGAAGGTGCCCCCATGGCATTGGTGGAGACTCCCGCAGGGGAAGCACCACCTCGACAGGATCAGACGTGGCGCGGGATGTCCTCGACAGGATTTTCCTCCGGCTGGGCCGGGGGGGATTCCACAGGCGGAACCAACAGTCAGGGAGTCGCAAGAGAGCTGTTTTTCCCCAAGCCATTCAACTTGGAGCAAATTCAAATCATCGACCGGCTGGAGAACTCGGATGGAGTGGTCGTCCAAGGGCCGCCCGGCACGGGAAAGACCCACACCATTGCCAATGTGATTTGTCACTATCTCGCTGAAGGAAAGCGAGTGCTCGTGACCTCCAAGGGCGAGTCCGCTCTCGCTGTGCTCCGGGATCAGCTCCCTGCCGCAATCCAAGATCTCACGGTCAGCTTACTTACCAGCGAACGGGACGGACTCAAGCAACTGGAGCAGGGCATTGCCAAGATCACGACTGAGGTCACCGCTCTAAATCCGCAGGAGGTCCGTCGTGAGATAGACCGACTTCATTCTCGAATCGGCCAATTGCATCAGGGAATCGCAGCGATTGACCGGGAACTCGCCAGTTGGGCGAAGAAAAACATGGATGCAACTCCCAGCTCACTCGGCGGACTGAGGCCGGCCGAGATGGCGAAAGCAGTGCTTGAACAAACCATTGCGCACGAGTGGTTTCCCGACCCACTGGATAGCAGGCCAGAGCATGAGGTCACGTTTTCAGACCCTGACATGGAGGCATTGACCAAGGCTCGGCAGCAGGCTGGCGATGACATCCTTTACCTCAAAACGCCGCTTCCCTGCGTTGAATCCGTGTCATCTGGCTCTCAAATGGCCGATCTTCACCGGCAACTATTGGAATATAAGGAACTCAGCCAAACGCTGGATAACAATGCCACCGAAATGCTTAGAGGGCCGTCGAGAGAAGATTCG
>JAYTEI010000421.1:0-2389 GCA_043735445.1 Akkermansiaceae bacterium
TTAGCCGGACTGGCGGCGGTCGGCTTGCTGACCAGCATCGGCATTGCCAAAGTTCCCGCAGCCGATCCCGGGAAGAAGTTTAACCCTAATATCATCGGGGAAATTTGGAACAACCTGCGCGTGATGAAGGCCGACCGCGACCTCTGGCGGGCAAACTGGGGCAACACCGCGTTCTTCTTCATCTCGATGTTAGTGCAGCTCAATCTCGCGCTATTTGCCCAGAAAGTTTACCATTTAAAACCCACCGAGCAGGCGTCTCTCCAAGCTGCGCTGAGCCTCGGCATCGGCGTGGGCAGTATGTTAGCTGGCCGCTTGTCGCGCGGCCGGATCGAATACGGACTCATCCCAGTCGGCGCGGGAATGATGGCCCTCGCGGGGTTTGGCCTCGGCTGGCCGGGCATCGGCAAGCCGACCTTCGCCTGCGCCCTCGGCGTGTTAGGGATGGGCGGCGGACTATTCATCGTGCCCATCGTCTCCGTCTTGCAACACCGCCCATCGCCCCAAACGAAAGGCGCGGTGCAGGGCGCGGTGAGCTGGCTATCATGGATCGGCATCGCGGTGGCCTCCGTGATGCAGGGGCAACTCGCCACCACATTTCATCTCAGCTACGGCCAGATCTTCTGGTTCTGCGGGGGAATCGCCGCGCTGGCCGGCTTGTTCGTCACCTGGACGCGGCCGCGAGCGGTGCCGGACATGCTAGCTCGCTGGCGTGGCCGTGGGTCAGAATCACATTCCTAACAATTGGCAGAATCCATGAAGATTTTTTCAACCGCAGATGGAAGAGAAGATAAGATTGGAGGGTTTTTGGATTTTTCTGATCTGCGTCCATCTGTGTTCATCTGGGGTTTAATTTCTCTTTTCCATATTTACTAACAAGCCATGCAAGCCGTCGTCATCGACAAGCCTTACACGTTTATTCCACCGCAGTTTAGCCGGTTCTGGCACGCGGTAGTGCGGTGGATTCTGCCGCGCCAGTTGCGCAAAGAATACGGCATCGCCGCCGTGGAATGCATCGGCGTGGAGAAACTGCGGACCTCGCTCGCCGCCGGCCATGGGATCATGATCGTGGCCAATCACTGCCGTCCGTGCGACCCGATGGTGCTGGATTATCTAGCAGCCGAGGCGGGCCGGCCGTTCCATGTCATCGCGAGTTGGCATGTCTTCATGACGAGCTGGATCCAGCGTTTCCTGCTGCCGCGGATGGGCGGCTTCAGCGTTTACCGCGAGGGCATGGACCGGGAATCGCTGAAATGCGCCATCAAAACAGTGGCCGACGGTAAGTTCCCGTTAGTCATTTTTGCCGAAGGCATCATCACCCGCTGCAACGACCGCGTGGTCAATTTCATGGAAGGCCCCGCATTCATGGCGCGGGCGGCGGCAAAGCAGCGGAAGGAAGGAAAAGTGGTCATCCACCCGGTGTTTATCCGCTATTTTTTCGAGGGCAACTTGGAGCAATCGATCCTCCCAGTGATCGAGGCCATTGAACGCCGCTTATCTTGGCAACCGCAAGTCCAGCTCCAGCCACGCGAACGGATTTTGAAGATCGGCGGAGCTTTGTTAGGACTCAAGGAAATCGAGTATTTCCAAGCCCCGCAGCCGGGAACCTTCCGTGAGCGGCTGCTGCGGTTAGAGGATCACCTGCTCACCCCACTGGAGAACCAATGGACGCCTGGTCGCCACGATGGCGATCCGATGGCCCGCGTCAAACGCCTGCGCTCCGCGATCCTGCCAGAGATGGTCACCGGCGAACTAACCGTGACCGACCGCGCCGCCCGCTGGCGCCACCTCGCCGATGTCTATCTGGTCCAGCAACTCCACTGCTACACCGGCGACTACACCGAGAATTCCACGCCCGAGCGCATCCTCGAAACCATCGAACGTTACGAAGAAGACCTCACCGATGTCGCCCGCCCGCATTTCCCGATCCGCGCCATTATCACCGTCGGCGATGCCATCGAAGTCACCGCCGCGCGTGACCGCTCGCTGGATGCGGATCCCATCACCGCCGAGGTCCGGCAGCGGATGGAGGAGTTGCTAGAATCATCCAAAGTCTGCCGCAAGATCGCACCCACCGGAACTGAAATCGAATGAGATTGGAATGAATCAAGCCGAATGATCTAGTTCGCTATAATCGGCGACAATCCAAGACGAATAGAACATAACGTTCACAAATATGAACCTGACGATGCCTCACCTTTTAGGGAACTCGTACAAGAGTCCGTCTCAGAAGGCTCGTGTGGTAACTGAGGCTTGGGCTTCTCGCGAGTTGTATTGCCCAAGCTGTTTGGCGCCAGCGCTCGACTCTACTCCTGTGAACTATCAGGCGACGGATTATATTTGCCCTGCTTGCACCTCTCCGTTCCAACTGAAAAGTTCAAAGTCAGGGATC
>JAYTEI010000422.1:0-2371 GCA_043735445.1 Akkermansiaceae bacterium
TGGCGAAATCCGGATATCCGCCCGCCATCCCGTCCAGCGCCTTCATCACGCGGGCCTTCTCCGCCTCCCACTCGGCGCGGACTTTTTCATACATCCGCAGCGTCGTCAGCTTGTCGATGGAAACGACCATCGCCTTGCCCTGATAGCCGCGGTTCAGGAAATGATGGACGATGTCCTTAGCCACCGCGTCCAGCCGGTCCTCGCGGGTGATCAGGTGATAGCGCTGGCCCAGCAGTTTCCGCAGGTGGCTCGGCGCTCGTCGCCTGGCACAGTTCTGACGCCGCGCCGCAGGTCGAGAACGTCCGGTAAATCTGCGTGTCCAGCTCCGTCCGGTCCGCGATCACCACGAAGGTCCAGTTCCCCTTGAGCTTCCGGAACACCTTCTCCGCGAAGAAGACCACCGAATAACTCTTCCCGCTTCCCTGCGTGTGCCAAAACACTCCGATCCTGCCATCCGTTGAAACCCGCAATGCCTCCACCGCACGGTTCACACCGAGAAACTGATGGTTCTTCGCCAGCAGCTTGTTCACGCCGCCCTTGCTGTCAGAAAAGCGGGTGAAGTTTTCGATGAGATCCAGCAACCGTCCTTTCTCGCAAGTCCCGCGCAGCAGCGTTTCCAGCGAGATCCACGCCACGTCCTCCTCGCTTGTCGCCTTCTTCCAATCGCCGAAATGCTCCCACTCCGCCGTGAGGCTGCCGATCTTGCTCTGCATCCCGTTCGAGACCAGCAGCAGCGCGTTGTAGTGGAAAAGCTGCGGGATCGTCTGCTTGTAGTCGCGGAGGTTTTTGTCAAATCCCTCGCGCACGTTCACGCCCGGCTTCTTCAGCTCGATCAACACCAGCGGCAGGCCGTTCACGAAGCCCACCAGATCCGGTCGCCGCGTATGGTCTTGCCCCGCCACCCAGAACTGCGAACCCAGCAGGAAATCATTGTTCTCCGGCACCTCCCAATCGACCACAGACACGACTTCCACCCGCTGCCCGCCGTGCTCGTGATCGGGAAACGAAACTTTAACGCCCTGCCTGAGCAGCGTGTCGATCTCCCGGTTCGCCTCCGCCAGACTCAGCGCCGTAAGGAAAAATCCCGGCAAATCTCCTCCACCGCTCCCTCAATCGCCTCCTCCGGCAGATCCGGATTCAAACGACGGAGCGCTGGCTTCAGCCGGCCAGTGAGAACAACTTCGCGCTTCCCGTCCCGCCCCAGATTGCTGAAACCGCCGCTCCACTCGTCGTGGCAACTCACCACCTCCCAGCCCAGCTCATGCCGCATGAGCTGGATCGCCGGTTGCTCGACGAGATGGTCTTCGGTGTAGCCGCTCATAGGCTCAGTTTCATCAGCGCTTCAAAATGCTTGTCGCGGTGCATCAAGCTTGCCCCGTGACGCTTTGCACACGCTGCGATCAACACATCGGCCAATGGACAATTCAGACCCATCCGCCTTGCCGAGCGCCTCAATTCGGCGGTCACCCGCCAGGTCTCGGCATCGACCTCCAGCCATTCACAGCAATCCCGAAGGTGATCCAAAACCTTTTCCTCCCGTTTGCCACGCATCCCGCTCCACAGTTCCACCCACACAGGTTCACACAAATACGCCCGACCGCTCCGGATTGCCGCAGCCACCTCCAAGTGCTTGGCTTCGCCATCCCGGAGAAAATCAATCCAGATGGAACTATCGATCAGCACCTTCATGGCTTGCCTGCCCAGCGTTTTTCCATGCGTTCCTCATACTCCAGATCTGCCGCCTCGATCTCGTCGTTGGTGGGGAAATCAGGGCAACTCCCGGCCATCTTCAGAAAAGCCTCCACCTTTTGCGAGCGGTTGAATCCCTCCAGAGCCTTCACCACCGCCTCACGCTTCGTCTTCGCCCCGGTAAACCGCATGGCATCCGCCAACGCCTCATCGGGAATATCAATCGTCGTTTTCATGGATTCCAAATACCCTGAAATCGGGAATCCCGCAAAGCCCAAAATGGGAATATTTCAGGTTTCGGCGATTTCACCCGGCAGGGTAACCGCTGCTTCCAGTGAAAAACCATGATCCTGTTTTCACGATAGCGGCACTTTCACGCAACCGTGATTCCGTGAACCTGGATTCCGTTTTCAGTAAATAGCCGGTTTTCACCAAGCGGTGAAAACGGCCAAAACACTGAAACGACCCCAAAGAATCGCCGATCCCGGCTCAACTCCTCCACTTCTCCCTCAGTCGCCTCCACCGGCAGATCCGGATTCAGCCGTTGCAGCGCCCGATTCGTCCGCGTCTTCCTCGCTTCTGATGCGCCTCCACGAAGCGGGCGGACTGGATGAACATGCCGCCGGAGCCGCACGCGGGATCGAGGATGCGGCCGTGGTAGGGCTCCAGGATTTCCACGATC
>JAYTEI010000423.1:0-5297 GCA_043735445.1 Akkermansiaceae bacterium
CAATATGATGCTCTCGCTGATCCCTCTATCCGCCGTGCTGCTGGTGGGGTTCTCGCATTTTTTCGATGAAAGCGTGTTGCTAACAACCATCACCACCGAGGTCTCGCTGATCGCGCCGGGGTTCGCACCCACGCTCACTGAGGTGTTAGTGGGATTTCTCGTCTCGCGGAAATTGATCGGCTGGCTCGGCGTGGGCTCGTTGTTGTTGTTTAGCTCGCTGGCATTTCGCGTGTTAGAAGATTCCATCGCGATCATTTTCCACCGCCCGCTGCAACCTTTGAAACGCAAGTTCTGGGTCTCCGCGCTGATGCCCTATCTATTCATTCTTATCGTGGCGGTGGGACTGGGAGGAATCACTTTGGTGAATGCCTTCATCGACGCGCAAGATCAGCGGAGTTTCGCCTTCGTCGGGTTTGATACGTTACTACACAATCACCTCAGCAAGCTGATCTATGCCACCGGGTTGATGGGGCTGGTGCTGCTTTTCACGCTTTTTTACAAGATCATGCCGGTCGCGAAAATCAGGTTCCGGCGGGCGCTGGCCGGCGGGCTAACCGCCACGATCCTGTGGGAGCTGGTCCGCCATTTGCTGGTTTCCTATTATGCAAAAGTTTCCATCGTGAACGTGCTCTACGGCTCGATGGCCACCATCATCGTCGTCCTGCTGATCATGGAAGCCGTTGCGTTGATCCTGCTACTAGGCGCACAAGTCATCGCCGATCTGCAGCGCAGTGCGGACGCCGGAATCCCGTGGCACGAAGACCCGGAAGCCATGCCGGACCCGCGCGTTCCCAAACACACCTAATTTTAACAAACATGAAGCCTGTTAGCGATATTCACGTCAGTTCGAATTTACCACTGCCCTCGCCGCGTGAGCTGCTAGAGCGACTGCCCCGCACTGAGAGGGATGCGGATTTCATTTTCCAAAGCCGTCGTGAGATCCGGGAAATTATCTTCGGCAATGATCCCCGGCTGCTGGTCATCGTCGGGCCGTGCTCGATCCACGACGTCGCCGCCGGTCGCGAGTATGCGGAGCGCTTCAAGCTGTTAGCCGAGCAGGTGAAGGACCGGATGCTACTGGTGATGCGGGTGTATTTCGAGAAACCCCGTACCACTGTCGGCTGGAAGGGATTGATCATGGACCCGCGTCTTGATGGCAGCAACCGGATCGAGGAAGGTCTGCAAGTGGCGCGGCAATTTCTGCTGAATATGATCCGGCTCGGTGTGCCCACTGCGACTGAGTTGCTAGACCCGATCACCCCGCAATACATCGCGGACTTGATCTGTTGGTCGGCCATCGGCGCACGCACGACCGAGTCCCAAACTCACCGCCAGATGGCCAGCGGGCTGTCGATGCCGCTCGGTTTCAAGAATGGGACGTTAGGAAATCTCGAACCCGCGATCAACGCGATTAAAGCCGCCACCCAGCCGCAGACCTTCCTCGGTGTCGGCATGGATGGCCGCGCATCCGCCGTTACCACCACAGGGAATCCGGACTGCCACATCATCCTGCGCGGCGGCGATGGCGGGCCGAACTACGACGAGCAAAGCGTGGCCGAGACTCGTGAAACGCTGATCAAACATGGCTTGCGGCCATCTATCATGATCGATGCGAGCCATGGGAATTGTAAGAAGGATGAAAAACTCATGCCCGCCGTGTTTGAGGAAATCGTTCGCCAGCGTGCGGCTGGAGACACCTCGATTATCGGGGCTATGTTAGAAAGTAACCTCGTCGGCGGTGCGCAGAAATTTCCGCAAGCACTCGATCAGTTAGTTTACGGTCAAAGCATCACGGATGCGTGCATGGACTGGGAGACGACGGAGAAGCTGATCGTGACAGCGATTTCCAACTGCCATGACCATCATCGGAACACTTGAGAGGCAGGACTCATGTGGATTTTTAACCGCGAATGAACTCGAATGTCCGCGAATGAGATCAGACTTTCCCGATGCATGGGCTTCACAGACCTGAGTGTACGCCCACCTCACAGTTCAGACCCCAGCCCGTTCCTTCCGGCGAGTTCTAGCAGGTCCTATTTGCTATTTCTGCCTCAATTCGAAGTTCACTCCTGCATACACCTTCATGATCAGAAAAGGTTCTGCCTCCGAGGTGATCACCAAGTGTTTGTTGTCCAGCCATACGACCTGAGCTTTTTCAGAATGATTGCCGCGGAATACATTTCCGAACGCTGGGATATCGTCACCTTTCCCACCCAAATAGACATCGACCATGAGCGGCATTGTCGCATCTGCCTTTTTGATGAAGACTGTTGCGACAAGGGTTCCATCGGGAGAGGCAGCTTGCTGGGTGATCACCGTGTCTATTTTTTCGGAGCATCCCTGAAGAAGCAAAAATGATATCAGCATGATCGCCGTGATTGATAGATATTTCATGATTGCCTATAGCTAGAGTTACATAGTCACCGCCAAATTTGCGGTGATAATAACCAATTGTTCCAGCAAAGAGATGGTGACTTCACCCACCTCACCACTCAGACCCCAGCCCGTTCCTTCCGGCGAGTTCTAGCAGGTCTTCGCGCATGGGCCACTCGTCGGGGCGTTCGCTGGTGGCGTGGCGTTGGCTGGCTCCTTTTAAAGTCATGCAGCCGGTGTTGTCGCCGATCTGGCGGATGGATTCCACTTCCTCGGCGGTGAATCTAACATCCGGCAGCTTGGCGAACTCGCGGATCTTGTCTTCAATCAAGCGGGCACCGTCGCCGGCTTCTTGGATGAAGGTGGGCACCACACTCTCGACGGCGGGGTGGCTGAGGTTCCAGATGCAGGCGAACTGGAGGAGCGTTAGATCGTATTTCTCGGCGAGTGGTCTCATGCGGTCGGCCTTGGCCATGCCGTGCTGGACCCAGCCTTCCGGCCGATAGGTGCGATGGTCGCCCGGCTTGAAGCTGTGCTCGGGGCCACCGATGTCGTCATGGAAAACGCCGCCGTAGTCAACGACGCGGGTCATCACTTTGACGCCGTGTTTCTCACAGATCGGCAGGGTCAGGCCGACGGGCCATGGCTCCAGCGGATTCAAGATCAGCATCGACCAGTCGATCAACGCGCCGAATTTTTCGAGACAGCCGACGAGATCAAGCGAGAAGCCGTTAGCCGGGCCGGGGGCGATGCCGAGGCGGTCAGTTAGACCGGCGGTTTTCGCGCCTTCGAGTGCTGACCAGAGGGCCTCGCTGGTGTAGCCGAGTTCGTCCGGGTTGTGGAGCATGAGGAGGTCGAACTTGTCGCTGCCGCAGCGTTCGAGCTCTTTGGTGCAGGCCATTTTCACGAAATCTGCGTAGCCTTCCGGGCCACGCAGCGCGGGATCGGTGAAGCGTGGATAGCCGCGGCTGCCATCCCGCTGACCTTCGTAAAAGTCGTGGCCGATCATCCCGACCAAGCTGTAAGTGCTGCGGTCGATGCCCCTGAGCGCGACGCCTAACATCTCATCGGCCTTGCCATTGCCATAGACGTCGGAGGTGACGAAGGTGCGGACTCCTGCCTGATAGGCGGTCTCGATGCAGCCGATGAATCGCGCCTCCGAGAGGGTTTCGCCAAAGTGCATGAAGCGTCCGCCGCTCCAGGTTCCGTATGCTGTGGTGGTGGGTTCCATGATGGGGAAATTGAGGTCGCCACTGAGTAGGCCCGCGCCGGATGAGGGTCAATACCAAGCACCAAGATAAAGGCGGGGCCGAAACTGCGGGAGGTGGGTGGGTTGAGCTTGGCAAAGGATGAGTGAGCCGCCTATTTTTCCGGCATGTTTGATTCAGCGCGCTACGACGGTCGCATGCCTTACCGGCGTTGCGGGGATTCCGGGATCCTGCTTCCGGCCATTTCCTTGGGGTTCTGGCACAACTTCGGCCACGGCGATGATTTCGAGGAAGCCCGCCGGATCATGCACCGGGCGTTTGACCGGGGTGTCACTCATTTCGACCTAGCTAACAACTACGGTCCGCCTGCTGGCTCGGCTGAGGAAAATGTCGGGCGCATCTTGGTGGAGGACTTCGCCTGCCACCGCGACGAGTTGATCATCACCTCCAAGGCCGGTCACGAAATGTGGAACGGCCCCTACGGCCAGGCGGGATCGCGCAAGCATTTGCTGGCGTCGCTCGATCAATCGCTCAAGCGCCTGCGCCAGAACTATGTGGATATTTTCTACTCGCACTGCCCAGACACCGAGACCCGGCTGGAGGAAACCATGTCGGCGCTGGCGACGGCTGTGAGCAGTGGGCGGGCGCTCTATGTCGGCCTCTCGAAGTATCCGCTCAAACGGCTGAAAAAGGCCGTTAGAATCCTCAAGGACATGGGCATCCGCTGCCTGATCTATCAGCCACCGTACTCGATTCTGAACCGCTGGCCAGAGGGCGAAGGGATCCTCGACTATTTGTTGGAGGAAGGAATCGGCTGCGTGGTTTTCAGCCCACTGGCGCAAGGGATGCTCACGCTGAAATACGTGGACGGCATCCCAGAAGGCTCGCGTGCGGCGCGGTCTGAGGGTTTTCTCAAGGTCGAACAAGTGGCCGTGCAGCAGGAGAAAATCCGCGCGCTCGGCGATCTCGCAGCGGCCCACGGGATGCCGCTCAACCATCTTGCGATCCAATGGACGCTGCGTTCGCAAGCTGTCACCTCATCGATCATCGGAGCGCGGACGGTGGCGCAGTTAGACGATTCGCTCGATGCGCTGCAGTCGCCGATGCCGGATGACGCATTGCTTGCGGCGATCGACGCGATTGCACCGCTCGAAAAGAAAAAGCCTGCGGAGAACTGAATTTTTCGCTCTATTGCCGCCATGATTTGGAACGACACATTTCTCGCCCTGTTCGAACGCTGCCTCGCCGCCTATCAAGCCGGCGACGCGGATTTTGAAAAATACTACACCTGCGAGGACTCGGCATTCCTTGCCAGCATCGGCTGCAAACCGCGCGAGTTTTTCGACTTCGTCGAGGATTTCGGCGATGCGGGAGTGCCCTCGATCTCTACCGCGTTGCTGGTCGCCGCAGTGCGGCGCGATTATTTCCACACCGTCCAAAAGGGAATTCCCAGCGCCACGGTCTTAACCGGAGAAGATGTCCCGACCTTCGGCGACGAGTTAGAAGGGATGGCCTACTTGCCGCGCATCCTTGCCAAGGGCCGGGCAAAACTGCGAGGCGAACTGGATCCAGACTTGATGTTCGGCTGCGGCGGTGACCGAAATTTTCTAAAAACCCACGGCGACATCCATCTCGCGGATTTCCTCCGGCACCTCTGGGCATCCGGGGCCGACGATCAAAAGATCACCACCTGGATCAAGGAGCAGCAGGACTGAG
>JAYTEI010000424.1:0-2362 GCA_043735445.1 Akkermansiaceae bacterium
CTCCAACCCGAAACCAAAAAACAACCACCAAACTAACCGGAATTGTCTAGCAGTCCAGATCTCAATCAGACGATTTTACAGAAAAGAATTTGCGCGGCCTGCAGTGTGCCTTGAACTCGGAAATACTGAGCTGTCGCCTGATCATGACGGCACGCGAAAGTGATCAGAATTTTAGTCAATTTCATTCCGGTGGCCACTTCTTGAAGGCGGGGAAACTTTTCCACCATGGCCTTAAAATCCCAACCGGCTGGCCCCGGAGGGGGAGCTCCCGGGGCCTACCAGCCTGATTTTGCTGTCCATTGTCCCGACAGCGAAATAGGGATATCCCACGCCTGACGCCGCCACCATAACGTGATCGCGCCTACGCACATTCGTACGACTCCATGCCCGCCAAAAATTTTCACGTCCGCCAAGCCGCCGTCTCCGCCCTCCGTGCTTGGGCTAAGGGTCAGGACTACGCAGACACCCTCATTGAGCGCCACGCCCAACGCCGCAAACTCTCCTCCGCCGACCGCGGATTACTGCAAGCCATCCTCTTCGGCGTGCTGCGACATCGCAGGTTGTTAGACCACTGGATCGGCAAGCTCCGCGATGGCAAGGTGGATGCGGAAACCCGCGACATCCTGCGCGTCGGACTGGTGCAGTTATTGATCCTTGGCTTGCCCGATCATGCCGCCGTCAACGAAACCGTGGAGGCCGGAAAAGCCAGCGTCCGCAGCTTGATCAACGCCGTACTGCGCCGCGCGACGGTGGCCCGCAAGCCATTATTAGAGGAAGTTTCTGAAGTTCCCCAACCCGTCGCCCACTCGCATCCAGACTGGCTCTACAACCGCTGGCGCGCCGCCTTCGGCACCCGCAATGCGATCTCGCTGATGGAGTGGGACAACCTTCCTGCGGTCAATTATTTCCGCGTCAATCCGCTCGTTCCCGCGCCGGAGTCACTGCCGGGCATTGCGTTGGAAAACGCGCCGGGTTTCTATCAAATCGACGGCTCGTTGCCGACCACGTTGCTAGCGTCCGGCTCGGTGTATATCCAAGACCCCGCCACTCGCCACTGCGTCGAGTTGTTAGCTCCACAGCCCGGCGAGCGGATCCTCGATGCCTGCGCTGCTCCGGGTGGAAAAGCGTTCCTCATCGCCGCCGCGCTCGGTGGCGGCGATGGCTTGGTCTGCACTGATTCTAATGAAAAACGCCTGCCGCGGCTGGAGGAAAATCTTGCCCGTCTGCATGTCGGCCAGGCGACCATCGCCGTCCACGATTGGACCCGACCCGCCTCTGCGGAGTGGCATGACAGCTTCGATGGCATTCTCCTTGATGTGCCCTGCTCTAACACCGGCGTGATCCGCCGGCGTGTCGATGTCCGCTGGCGTTTGCAAGCACCCGACATCGACAAGATCGCCATCACCCAGCGCAAGATTCTCGAAAACGCCGTGGCCTGCCTCAAGCCCGGTGGCCGCATCGTTTACTCCACCTGCTCGATCGAGCACACCGAGAATCTCGGCCTGATCGAAGCATTTCTAGCAGACCACCCCGAGTTCGAACTCATCTCCACCCGCGACGCGCTGCCCTTCCGCGACCAGACCGACGGAGCCTTCGCCGCCCGCATCGAGCGCAAATCCTAAATTCCATCCCTCACGAATCGCCATGAAATCCTGCCTCGGCATTCTCATCATCTTCTTCACCTTCGTCGCCGTCGTCGGCGGTGGAGCCTTGATCTGGTATTTGAGCAGCACCTCCGAGTTCTCAAGAAAAGCCGCAGCTTCACCCGCCCCTGTGATTCCAAAAGCGGTCCCGGTCCGTTAGTGGGTTGGATGGCTGGATTTATTCAGAACGTTTCCCGGCTGTCTCAGCCGGAAGCAAAGACACCGAATCCGGCTGAGACAGCCGGGACACATTGCGAACTCCCGGTTCGCCTCCGCCAGACTTAGCGCCGTAAGCAAAAAATCCCGGCAAATCTCCTCCACCGCTCCCTCAATCGCCTCCGCCGGCAGATCCGGATTCGGCGGCGTCTTTCTCGTTTCTACACTTCGATGTTGGGAGTTCGATGTTCCCCTCCACCTCCCGCTTTCCATCCCGCCCCTGATTGCTGACGCCGCAGTTCCACTCGCCGTGGCAATTCATCACCTCCCAGCCCAGCTCATGCTGCATGAGCTGGATCGCCGGTTGCTCGACCAAGTGGTCTTCGGTGTAGGTGCTCATCGTGAAGCAATTTGGTCAACTGGCGGCAAATTGTTCCAATCGAGTAATCCAACTGTCGAAATGCGGCGCCTCCACGAAGCGGGCGGACTGGATGAACATGCCGCCGGAGCCGCACGCGGGATCGAGGATGCGGCCGTGGTAGGGCTCCAGGATTTCCACGATC
>JAYTEI010000425.1:0-5287 GCA_043735445.1 Akkermansiaceae bacterium
GGCACTGGTCGGGCCGGACTGAAGGATACCACCGGAGTGGAAGTCGAGGGAGAGTTCTATGCGGGAAAGCGGGGCTATCTGCATGGCGGGCTGGGCGTCATCACCGCCCTTGATGCCGAGCAGAAAGTCGGAGTTGTCGGGCATTTTGTGAGGGAAGATACAGAGGGTGAAATTTTCCCTTCACTCGGCGCAGAGTATATCCGAGATCTGGGCCACGGCTACCAGTTAGAGGTCTTTTCCTTTGGCTACGTGCCGGTGGAAAGACAGCACGCGTGGGCCATGGGTCTGCGGGCGGACCGGACTTTTGAGGTGAACGATCATCTATCTATATCTCCGTTTTTTGGGCCATCCTTCGCGCGAGTGCGGGCGATTGAAGAAGCCTCGGACGATCCGGTGAGTATCGGCCATTTGATGTTGCTGGGCGGTTTCGCGGTCGAAGTAGGGCCACTTGAATTTACCTTATTTGGCAGCCGCTCATTTTTCAGCCGCCATCCCGAGGGCTTGGAAACTCATGTGGATTTGGAGGAAATGACTCACTTCGCAGCCTACGAAAATAATGATGGCTTCGCTCGCGGCACCATGGGGATAGAACTGGCTTACCCGCTGACGGAGTGGATCACACTCGAGGCAAGATATGTCTGGTTGACCTATGATGACCGGACTCGCCACGCCGTTACTTTTGCCCCGACACTGAAACTCAATTCACAATGGGAAGTCTCCGCTGGCATCCAGCTTCTCCGAGGTGACGGCCCGGACAACAACCTCGCCGTGACTGGTGCAGCGTTCTCTTTCTAACTTATAGCTCGTCCGTCTTATGCTTCGCGGGCTTCGGCGTGGGAGATCCCAGCATGATGCGGTCCGTGTAAGCGATGCCTAATGCGGATAGGATGAAAACTCCGTGAATGATCGTTTGCCACATCACGCCTTCTGTGGTCACCGGCGTGCTCGTGACCACCAACTGGGCACTGGACTGCGGCAGTCCTAGACTGCCCGCCGCGATGAACGTTTTCAACAAATGCACCGAGCTGATGCCGATGATCGCCATTGCCAATTTCACCTTCAACACCGAGGCATTTACATGACTCAGCCACTCGGGCTGGTCGGGATGATTGTGCAGCCGCAAGCGTGAGACGAAAGTTTCATATCCGCCCACGATCACCATCATTAGCAAATTCGAGATCATCACCACGTCGATCAGGCCAAGTACGATCAACATCATCTGCTGCTCCGTTAGTCGCGTCGCCTCCGAGATGAGATGCCATAGCTCTTTGATAAACAGCACGACGTAAACTCCCTGCGCCACGATCAAGCCGAGGTAAAGCGGCAGTTGCAGCCAGCGCGAACTGAAAATCAGCGAGGACAGCGGGCTTAGGCGGGGTGTTGGTAGTTCTTCTTTCACGGCGGCCGGTATGAAACGGGGGTTGTGCACCCAATGGCAAGCGCATTGCCGGAAACTTGCTGCGCTGACTCCGGGACAATCCGTAGCTGATGAGAGTGAAGAAGACCAGAATCACCCCGTTAGAAGCTCAGCGATTTCTATAACTCCGACAATTCCAAACAAGACGACGATCAGACCGAGGACTAGGTTGGTCGCGGGCCGGTTAGAGCGGAGGGGATCGGGAAAAACGATGCGGTTATTTAAAAAGAGCAGCGTGGCGGCGAGGAACGGAATGAATAAGCTGCCGAGGACGGTGAACGCGATGACGATCACTAACGGACTGCCGAGAAAGGCGAAGGGCACGGACGCGAGCGCCATGAACAACAATGCGGCGCGATACGGCGGTGAGCTTGGCCGGGTCGCCGCCATGCGCTCGACCGCCGGCACCCGGCGCAACAGGCAGTAACAGTCGGCGAACACGCTGGGGATGGTTTGCCAGACACCGACGAGCGATGCGAGCACCGCCGCCCAAAAGCCGACTGAGTAAATATAGAAACCGGTGGGACCCGTTAAGCTCGCGAGTGCCCCGGCCATCCGCGAGACGGCTTCGCGATCGGTGATGGCGATGCCGGCGGAGTGGAACACGCGGTTGGCGATAAGCATCACGGACAGTGCGAAGATGGCAGTGAAGAGGTAGGCCGTCGCCAAATCAAGACGCACCGCACGCAGGTTGCGCGGGTCCACTTTTCCCTCGTCGCGTAACAGATAGTTATAGCTCAGCAGCGTGAGCGAGCCGCCGATGCCACCGATGATCGACAGCACATAGGTGCCGCCGCCGGGTGGAATCACCGGGACTAATAGTCCGTGCAGCACCGCCGCCGGTTCACGGAAAGTGAGCGCGGCGCAAGCCACGATGCTGACGAACATCACCACCACTAACGGTTTCATCACTCGCGCGAAAACCCCGGCGTGCGCCGATGCGATGAGTGCGAACGCCGCGCCCGCTTGGGCAAATCCGCCCCAAGTCCGGCTCACCGCGCCGCCAGTGATGTTCTCAATCGCCAGTCCGCAACCGCTGACCAAAGCGCCACTAACAGCGACTGCCCACAGCACGAGATAGCCCGCGAAAAGCACCATCACCCAGCGCGGGAGATGCTGTGCCCAGCCCTCGAGCGCGGTGGAGCCGGTCGCGAGTTGCCAACGTGCAAGTCCCTCGCTGAGCACAAATTTAAAGAACGCGCCAAGCACCAACGCCCACAACAATGCCAGCCCATGGTGCGCGCCACCCACTGTAGCGGTGATGATGTCACTCGCGCCGATGCCGCTCGTCGCCATGATGATGCCAGGACCAAACCAGCGGAACGCCGGGCGCGGCACGGGTGAAACGGATGGCGGTAAATCCTGCACTGCGGGGATTCAAGCACAGGCGTCAGATTAGCGAGAGCTTTTCCTGATAGGTGAAATCATCGGCTCTTGCCGCCTTCTGCGAACCATCCCCCACATGATCAACGCTGAACCCACGAGCAGTGGCAAATCAGGTTCGGGCACGGGAATGACCAGAGTTTGAAACGTGAGATCGCGACTTGCTAGCGCCACCGAGCTTTCGCCCGAATACTCAAAGAAACTGCCACCAGCATACAAGCTACTATCAGATATTGCAGGACCAAATCCTAGAGAGGAAGTGATCGTGAATGCTAGAGCCTTTCCGCTGAACTGCTTGATTGGAGTCTGGAACGCCACCTCCGCCCATCTATAGCTTCCAGAGTATATTTGGGACGTGGTGTAGGCTTTAGAACCGAGGTTGTTTCCTAACTGCCCGGTGCTCGGATCGAATTCCCACACTGTGGCCGCGAACGGAGATGAGGACGTAACATATAGAATCCCCTCACTTCCCAAATCGCAGCGGCACTTCGCAATTCGCGAACTACACTCGCATGTCGAGGGTTCCGCCTGCGAAAGAGAATGGAGCTCGCGAAGTTCCCGCAAGCCGATGCTGCCCACTTGGCCGTCATCGAGCAATTCGGGTCGCCCGCCTTAACATCAGCGCAGGTTCTGAAAAAAATTCGAGGGGCTGTGCTCCGAAAACCGGCTCCTCCGTTTGCTCGTATAATCCGAAGCCCCGCTGCGGCGACCACTCGATGGTGAGATGACCTGTCGTCGTGCCGACATCCACCCACCAGTTGCCCGCCTTGGCTCCGCCATTTTCCACTTCCACCACGACCTGTTGCATCATGGCTTCTAACCCTTCAATGAACTGGCGCATAGGCTTTGGGAGATCGCTCGGCATTGATTCCATGGGTGGCATATATGAGTCGGAAACGAGATGGCAAGTCAAAGGTCAAAATCCGCAACCCTTCGCCCATCCGCACCGGGTAGGTCGAGTTCAGTGCGTTCACCGATCCTCACCTGCAAACCGTCGCGCTCCCCGTAAGTCATCGCCCGGATGATGAGTGCCCCATTGTCTGCAATCAAGGTGTAGCGCCTGTTGTGATGATACCTCCTCAATCATGGCTTCCCTGCCACCTCCACCTCTATCTCGGCCACGGGCGGATAGAGTCGCTCCTTGGAATACGGCTCAGCAGGCACACCGCTGTGGCCGTCTTCAACTTGGCGAAATATAGATTCTAGCTCTTAATAAGGCAGCAGAAGCTGGGATCGAAAATTTCAATTAGCACCTCAGCCCGGATGTTTGCTAGAACGCCCCAGTCATTGGACTTGGACGCCCATCATGAATTCCGCACTCACCCGCATCTCGCTCTGGTTAAAAATCACTTACACCGCATTTCTCGCGGTGATGATCCCAGTGTATTGGGCCAACTACGGTCCGACCAATTTCCTCTACTTCTGCGACATGGCACTGTTGATCACGCTGGTGGGCATCTGGCGCGAGGACGCATTACTCATTTCGATGCCCGCCGTCGGTATTTTGATCCCCCAAGCGCTGTGGTGTCTCGACTTCTTGGTGCAACTCTGCGGCGGTAAACTAACGGGGATGACCGGCTATATGTTTGATGAAAAAAAGTCGCTGCTGCTGCGTGGATTGTCGCTCTTTCATGGCTGGCTGCCGTTTCTGCTATTCTATCTGGTCCGCAAGCTCGGCTATGATCGGCGGGCGTTGTTAGGATGGTCGTTGCTCTCGCTGGCATTATGCCTCATCGCCTATTTCCTGCTACCACCCGCCGGTGCTGTGCTTGCCAATCCGCAGCATCCGCGAAATGTGAATTATGTATTTAATTTGCTCAGCGACGACGTGCCGCAAGCCTGGATGCCACCGCTCGCCTATCTCGGTGCATGGATCGCCGCGCTGACCTTCATCGCCTACGTGCCCACTCATTTCCTACTCAAGAAACTTTGCCCACCCGCTCTCTAACATGACCTCTGACACTCCTAAATCCTGGCCGCGCGGCTTCTGGAGCTTGATGTTCACCCAGTTCCAGGGTGCGTTCTCCGATAACGCACTGCGTTGGTTAGTGATCTTTCCCGTGCTCGTATCCCTCTCTCTGAGCGAGGCGGATAAAGAAAGTTTCGTCGGGCATTCCTCGCTGTTATTCGCGGTGCCGTTCCTGTTATTTGCCACAGTCGGTGGCTGGATGGCGGACCGCTTCAGCAAGCGCTCGGTGATGATCGGCGTGAAGTTAGGGGAAATAGGTATTATGCTTTTCGCCGCCGTCGCCTTGAAGTTAGAAATGCAAGGACTGCAACTCGCCGCGATCTGCCTGATGGGTTTGCACAGCACGATCTTCGCCCCCGCGAAGTATGGGATCATGCCCGAGGTGCTGCCGACTTCGAAGTTGTCGGCGGGAAATGGCATCCTCGAGTTGCTCACGTTCGTAGGCATCATTCTCGGAACCTTCGCTGGCGGCTGGCTGGCGGAAACTCTGATGCACCGGGAGATGTGGGCTGGCTTGT
>JAYTEI010000426.1:0-5286 GCA_043735445.1 Akkermansiaceae bacterium
GAGGCCAAGGCCCCGGAGCGCACAGCCGCCTATCTGGCACTAAAAAGCGGGACTGAAAAAGCGGTTGCATTTCTCAAGGCACAAGGCGTCAAGACAGAGGAAATTCAAACACAGTCCGCGTCTATCAACGAGGAATTTGAAACAGTGAAAGAAGATAAAGTATTACCGGGAACCAATGTGCCGCTGCGGTCTGAGAGGAAAGAGTCCAGAGGCTTTCGAGCCACTCAAATTGTCTCCGTGAGTTCGACCAATGTTGCGCTGGTTGAGAAGGCCTCGCGCGAGATCACCACGCTCCTCGAACAAGGGGTGGCTGTCACATCCCAAGCTCCGAATTATTACTACACTCGGCTTGGCGAACTTAAGCTCCAGATGCTTGCAGAAGCCGCCAAAGATGCCCGCAGTCGCGCCGAAAATATACTTAACTCAGCAGGCAACACCAGCGTCGGCAAGTTAGTTTATGCAGATATGGGAATCATCAACATCAATGCGGCAAACTCCACCGAAACTTCCACTGAAGGAAACAATGATACCACCTCCAGTGAGAAGGACATCATCACCATTGTTCACGCCGAGTTCGAAGTGAAGTGAGTGATAGTTTGGAGTTTCATAGGGCTTTGCGCGAACGCTACAAAGCAGATAAACTCCTCGCTTCGCTTGAAGGCGGAATTGATAAACATTTCACCAAAGTCAGCGGCCTAACCGCCCGAGATATATCCACCTCCAAGGACGCCATTGATGATTGGGGAATCTTCGGTCTCGGTAAATTGGGAGGCCGGTCCTGCGTCGTTTCCACCTTCCGCCTGCGGGCGGGCAAGCCGACCGATCCAGTAATCCAAGCGCGCTTGATGAAAGTGGTGAACCACGAGCTTGGTCACACCTTTGGTCTAGATCATTGCCCGGCTGTCGGCTGCTTGATGCAGGACGCGGGCGGAGAAATCGCGACGGTGGACGGCGGATCTGGCATACCCTGCGCGGCATGTGCAGCCCGCTTGCCATTGGCGAAATAAGCATTTTGCCTAACATAAGCTTGCTCCCAGCGGCTATTAGGCGAAACATCCTGCCACCCGACCCGCCCCCCCTCGTTAGACTTTACTTGCTATGTCCGACTCTAAATCCCCACCCCTCAAGGCAGACATCGCGGAGCTCGATCCCTTCGACGGCCTCTGTCTCGCACAAATTTTCGTGGTGACCGACGAACGGCAGGCCACACTCGCCGTGGCGGAATTGATCTTAGCAGGTGAAGTGGGATTCGACACCGAGTCCAAACCCACTTTTCACAAAGGCCAAAAATCCGAGGGGCCGCACGTCTTGCAATTTGCCACCACGGAGAAGGCATTCATTTTTCAATCGCATGTCACCGCGAGCCACCCGGCGATCATTGAGCTGCTGAAGGCGGAAAACCTCGTCAAGATCGGCTTCGGTCTCGGTGGCGATCTCTATCAGATTTCACAGCGCTTCGGCATCCGCCCCGGTGGCATCGTGGATCTCGACCGCTCATTCAAGCAGTTAGGTTACCGCAATGCCGTCGGTGCTAAGTCCGCCATCGCGATGCTCTTCAATCGCAAGCTCCAGAAATCCAAGTCGATCACCACCTCTAACTGGGCGGCCAAAGATTTATCAGACGGGCAACTGATCTACGCCGCGAACGATGCTTACGCCGCGATCAAAGTCCACCATGCGCTGCGATCCGCAGCGGAGTGAACTTTGTCGCGCGTGCGGCATTTGCTCATGTTCCTTTGAGGAAACGCTTCTCTAATTCAGGTAGCGGCAGGCTGGTTAGATCGCCTGCCACCGAGTCGGCCAGGGACTTGCGCGCGGCGGTCGGCAAGGCTTCCGTTAGGCTCGTTAGAATCGTTTGGGGTGCCACCAGTTTCCACGCGGGATTGCCTTCTGCGGCCACGATTTCGCCGATCTTCGCGGCGATCCGCTCCAACGCCTGCTTTTCGAGTTCGGACTTCAAGTGGTGTTCCTCGCCATAGCTCATGCCGCCTCTGCGATCCACCGCGCCGCTCTGGCTGGTGCGGCCGGCTTGGTCGGTGACTACGTCGCTAATCGTTTCCGGCCTCATCTCCACCAAGCTTCCGGCGACTTCGACCAAGTGCGCTTTGTCTCGCGGATCATCTCCCGCTTTGCGAAATTTCACGGGCCGGACCCGTCCGAGATTGGCAATCACAATAAGCTTTTCCATGGTTTTCATAAGTTAAGAGGCATTTCTACGATGAGCCAGCGTCAAGCCATCCGCAAGGTGGAAGTCTAGCGAGGCAACACGGACCGACCTAAAAACCATGGGCCATCCTGGCCGCCTGCCAATGTTCTGCGACTGCGCTGCAGATGAGATTAAACTAACAAATGCATACGCTCCCATTTCCCCACTGGCTTCTGAAGCATATCTTCCCAATTTAATGAAGTGTGTTTCCAGTCCACCGTGAATCAATCCTTCGCCGACTTTGGATCCAGCGCGTCGCGCAGGCCATCGCCGAGGAAATTGAGGGAGAACAGGGTGGTGGCGAAGAAAAGGGTGGGGAAAAACAACAGCCAGGGGTTAGAGAGCATGCGGTTGGCGCCTTCGTCTATGAGGATGCCCCACGAGCTGTAAGGTGGTTTCACGCCGAGGCCGAGGAAGGAGAGGGTGGCTTCTAGCAGCATGACACCGGGGATGGTGAGGGTGGTATAGACGATGATGGGGCCGAGGGTGTTAGGCAAGATGTGGCGGAACAGGATGCGGAAATGGCCGAGGCCGAGCGAGCGGGCGGCCTCGACGAATTCCTGCTTGGCGATGCTCTGGACCTGCGCCCGCACGATCCGCGAAACAGTGAGCCACGACAGCGCGCCGATGGCGATAAACAGCGGCACGAGCGTGGTGATGGGCTCGACCCAGGCGGTCGTCTTGTTGATTGACGCGCCGCCGCTGCCGGGCGGGCTGAGCCAGCCGACGACGAGTTTGGTGAGTTCGGCAGTGAGCGGCTCCAAGGTTTTTCCCAATAGAATCACGACGATGAGAAATGGCAGGGCGTAGAGAATATCGACCAAGCGCATCATGAGGGCGTCGGTCTTGCCGCCGGCGTAGCCTGATAGAGCGCCCCAACAGACGCCGATGCTGACCGAAACGAGGGTGGTGATGAGACCTACGGCGATGGAAATGCGCCCACCTGATAGAACGCGCGAAAGGATGTCGCGGCCGAGGTGATCGGTGCCGAAGCCATGGCTGCTAGAAGGGCCGCAGTTCTTGTTAGGAAGGTCTTGGAGATCGGGACTCTGGATCAGGCCGGGGATGGCGGGCAGAATGATGCAGGCGGCGATGATGAGGAACAGCGCGACCACGCTGATCACGGCCGCGCGGTTGCGAATGAGCCGGTGGCCTGCGTCTTGCCAGAGTGAGCTGCTTTTTTCCATGAAGTGGTTGATGGTGGAGGGTTGATTGTTGCTGGGAAGAGAAGTGGGAGCGGCGGCGATGCATTTTTCTTTCCATCCGACCATCAACTCTTCCTGAGCCGGGGATTGAGCCAGAGGCCGAGCAGGTCGGTTAGAAAATTGGCGATGATGATGAGGGTGCCGTAGAGCATGACGCTGCCAAGGATGACCGGTGCATCGCCGACTTCGATGGCTTTGATGAAATGCATGCCGAGACCGGGCATCGCGAACACGCTCTCGATCACCACCGAGCCGGAAATGATTCCGGCGAAGGCCGGGCCGATGAAGGCGACGGCCGGGATGATGCCGCCGCGCAGGCAGTGGCGGACGAGCATGCGGAAACTGCCGACGCCCTTGGCCTTGGCGGTGCGGATGTAGTCTTGGCTGAGGATTTCTAACATTCCGGCGCGGGTCAGGCGGGAGAGGTAGGCAGCAGTGGCCAGCCCGAGCGTCACGGCGGGAAGCACCCAGGATGAGGGATTGATCGGGTTCCAACCCATCGCAGGAAGCAGCGCCAGCCGACGACCGAACAAGTCGGCTAACAGCGGGCCGATGACGAAGGCGGGCACGCAGATGCCGATCATCGCCAACGCCATGGCCGAGTAATCCATGAGCGTGTTTTTCTTCCAGGCGGCGATGACTCCTAACGGGATTCCGATGCAAATGGCGATGGCCATGGCGGCGAGTCCGAGCCGGAGCGAGACGGGAAATGCTTGGGAAATAATTTCTGTTACTTCGCGTCCTTCCAGCCGCAGACTGAGGCCGGGATCACCCTGGAGGAGGTTCTTGAGTTGCCGGAAATACTGGACTCGCAGTGGTTGATCGAGTCCGTAGTAGGCCTCGATTTTTAGGCGAATGTGTTCGGGAATGGCTTTTTCCGCCGATTTGAAAGGTCCGCCGGGAAGCTGCTTGATCAGGAAAAACGTGACCGTGAAGAGCACGAACAAAACGAGGATTCCTTGGAAGAAACGGCCGATTAGATTTTTAAGCATGAAAGTGGCGGAAGAGTTCAGCGTTCGAGGCGGATCGCTGCCCAGGGGTGGTTATCTAGCAGCAGCGGATGCCAACCCTTGACCTCGGGCCGCAACAGATAGTTCCGCGTGTAGTAGGAAATCGGCACGATCGGCTGCGCGTCCATCAGCAAGCTTTCTGCTTCGCGAAATAAGGCGAAGCGCGCGGCAGGCTCGGATTTCAGCGCCGCCTCGCGCAGCAGCGCCTCGTAGCGGGGATCGCTCCAGCCGGTGTTGTTATTGCCATTTCCCTGAGTCCACAAGTTGAGGAAAGTGGTGGGGTCGAGGTAATCGCCGATCCAGCCGGCGGAGGCCATATCGAAGTTCAGCGTTTGCTGGGCGTTGATATACGATCCCCAGTCCATGTTCTGGATGTTGATGCGGAGATTGAGGTGCTTGCTCCACATCGCCTGGATCGCCTCGGCACCGGCGCGGGCAGCAGGGCGGGAAATGAGCATCGAAAAAACCGGGAACCCCTCACCATCCGGGAAGCCAGCCTCGGCGAGCAGCGCACGGGCTTTTTGCGGATCGAAACTCAGTTTCGGCTCGGGCTGATAGGAACCCATCTTCGGCGTCATTGAACGGGCAGGGAAATAGCCCTCCATGATGTGCTCGCAGATTTGCTCGCGGTCCAGCGTGAGCGAGAGCGCCCGCCGCACCCGCGGATCGGCGAGGGCGGGCCGTTTCGTATTCAGCCGGATGAAGGTCGTGCCGACGTAGGGCTCCTGGCGGAGAAACTCCGGGTCATTTTTTTTCACAGTCCGAATCAAGTCGGACGGGAGTTGATAGATCGTGTGGAGCTGGCCGGAGAGAAACGCGCGGGTCTCGGTGTAGGGGTTTTCTATCGGATAGAAACGAATCCCAT
>JAYTEI010000427.1:0-11462 GCA_043735445.1 Akkermansiaceae bacterium
GGACGTCGATCACATGACCTACATGGCCAAGGAAATGGACACCACCATCTTTGTCAAAAACGGCGCGTCCGTTGCCGGCCTCGGCCTCGGTGGTGAAGGGTATCTATCTTATTCCATCGCCACCACGACGGGCGAGGGGATCACCACTCCCAAGACCTTCACCCGCGTTCGCCGCTGCGTGCTGGTCGAAAACCTCCGCATCATCTAACCAAAATGTTTCTCGCCCAAGTCGTCGGCCACGCGGTCAGCAGTCATGCCCATCCCTCGCTGAAGGGCTACAAGATGCTGCTGTGCCAGGCTCTCGATCCCGAGCGCGGTCTAACTGGAGCGCCGATGGTTGCCATCGACCTCTTCGGTGCCGGCCTGCATTCCAAGGTTTTCGTCTCCACCGACGGCCTCGGTGCCCGCCACATCGTTCACGATAACAAATCCCCGATCCGCAACTTCATCCAAGGAATCGTGGATTAAAAAGACATAAGAACGCTTCGCTCCAAGACACAAGATGAAGAATTCACGCACTCCTATAACAGGCAGGCACCACCTACGAGGCTCTCTTGTCTTGTGTCTTGTGTCTTGCCGTCTTGCTTCTTTCTAACCATGCGCGTCGCCCAAGTCATCGGTCGAGTGACCCTGAGTATCCAAGATCCCTCCTTCAAAGGCGGGCGCTGGCTCATGGTCAATCCGCTCGATGCGGAGCAATTTAACAGCGCTTGCGAAACTCCGCCCGCTCTAACCACTCAGTTTTCCCTCGTCGCCTATGACAACCTCGGTGCCGGTGACGGCGACATCGTCGGCATCGTCGAAGGGGCCGAAGCCACCGCTCCCTTCGATTTCCCGATTCCCATCGACGCCATCACCGTCGCCATTTTCGACTCACTCTCCTACGAACCACCTTCACCTAACCGCTGAATCCCATGAGCAACAAAGTCTTCACCGCCGCTGATATCGAGGCCCACTTGAAATCGGGGAAAACCGCTGCCGATCTCCCGAAAGGCTCGGTCCTCACGCCATCCGCCAAGGACGTTCTCCGCGATGGCATCGGTCCGGTCCGCGCCGGTGGCCCATCTAGCAGCCCAGTGTCGCAGGCCGCGCCCGCCGCCTATGCCGAGCCGATTCTGCCCGACTACGAGTTCAAGTGGACGCCCGGCAAGGACCCGAGGACGCCGGCGGAAATCCACGCTTTCTTCCATTCTCCCGCCATCGTCGAGCTCAAGCAACGGATGGTCGATATCGGCAAGCGCATGTGGGCCCGCGAATACACCGATGGCAACGGCGGCAATCTAACGATCCGCGTCGGCGACAACCTCGTGCTCTGCACGCCGACGCTTGTTTCCAAGGGTTTCATGACGCTTGAGCAAATGTGCCTTGTCGATATGGAAGGCGTGCAACTCGCCGGGAAATACAAGCGCACTTCCGAGTGCATGACCCACCTTGCGATCATGAAGCGTCAGCCCAAGGCCAAGGCCTGCTGCCACGCGCACCCGCCGCACGGCACCGCCTTCGCCGTCGCAGGTGTCCAACCGCCGACTTGCATGATCCCCGAGGCAGAGGTCTTCCTCGGCCAGATCGGTCTATCCAAATATGAAACTCCCGGCACGCCTGCGAATGCGGTGGCTGTCGGCGATGCCGCCGTCGATCACATGGCCGTGTTGATGGTGAACCACGGTGTCATCACTTGGGGCAAGGACATCGAGGATTCCTATTGGAAAATGGAAAACGTCGAGTCGTATTGCAAAACCATCTGGGTCGCCTCGCAGCTCAACGGCGGCAAACTTCTAACCATCACCGGTGGCCAAGCCCAGGAACTCATTGCACTCCGCAAGGTGCTCGGGATGGAAGACAAGCGTGCCAACTGGAAAGAATGCCAACTCTGCGATAACGCCGAATTCAGCCCCGGCACCGTCTGCCAGATTCCTGACAAGAGCGCCCCGACCAGCAGCGCCAAGCTCGATCCGGAAGCCGAGAAGCTCGTGCAAATGCTCACCGAGCAAATTCTCGCTGCGGTCAAATAGTCTGCTGCACGAATCAAGTTTTGCACGCCAAGGAAATTAGGCAGAATTTTTGACCACTGATTACACTGATTTACTGATTTAATGACGAGAGTTCTGCTTTTTGACTCATCAATCATCATTTCTTAATCTGTGTAATCAGTGAAATCAGTGGTTAAACTCTTCTCTTTCTCGATTACATAGGTTCTCAACTTCACCATTGTTTATGAAAACTCCCATCACCGTCTCCATCACTGGCGCGGCTGGCCAGATCGGCTACGCGCTTCTTTTCCGCATCGCATCCGGCTTCGTCTTCGGCCCGGACCAACCGGTCAACCTCCGCCTGATAGAAATCGAGCCAGGCATGGCTGCGCTCCAAGGCGTGATCATGGAACTCGATGACTGCGCGTTCCCACTGCTCAACGAAGTCGTCGGCACTGCCGATCTCAACGAAGGATTCAAGGGCACTAACTGGGCGTTGCTCGTCGGCTCGGTGCCGCGCAAGGCCGGGATGGAACGCGCCGATCTGCTAGGCATCAACGGCAAGATTTTCACCGGCCAAGGCAAGGCCATCGCCCGCAATGCCGCCAAGGATGTTCGGGTGTTAGTCGTTGGAAATCCATGCAACACCAACGCCCTGATCGCCATGAACAATGCCGAGGGTGTGCCCAAGGAGCGCTTTTTCGCGATGACTAGGCTCGATGAAAACCGTGCCAAAAGCCAGCTCGCCAAGAAGGCCAGCGTCCATCCATCCAAGGTCACCAACCTCTGCATCTGGGGCAACCACTCGGCCACCCAGTATCCGGATTTCACCAATGCCAAGATCAACGCTCGGCCCGTTACCGACGTGATTTCCCACGTCGCATGGCTCAAGGGCGACTTCATCAGCACCGTCCAACAGCGCGGTGCCGCCATCATCAAAGCACGCGGCGCATCCTCCGCCGCCTCCGCCGCAAATGCCGCGCTCGACACCGTGAAAAGCCTGATCACTCCGACTCCAGCCGGCGATTGGCACTCCGTCGCGGTGTGCTCGGACGGCTCCTACGGCATTGAAAAAGGCCTCATGGCATCCATGCCTATCAGGACGTTGGAAGGCGGCAAATGGGAAATCGTCCAGGGCCTGCCGATCGACGCCTTCAGCCAAGAGAAGATTGATCTTACCATCAACGAACTCAAAGAAGAGCGCGACGCGGTGAAGCACCTGCTTCCCGGCTGAGCGAAGGCGCTTGGTCAGAATTCTAACTATTTCAATAATCAGGATTAAGCCATAGGGGGTAACTGAAAGTCGCAGGCTGCAACAAGGAGGGGCGATCACCGAATCGCCCAAGCCAATGGATAGTCGATGGAAAAGCGCTTTCGCTCGGCATCATCGACTCACCCTTGGCTTGGGCGATTCGGAGTTCGCCGCCCCTTGGGACCCAGCCATTCAGTTAAACCCAATCCAACCCCTCCGCCTTCGCTGTTAGCAAGACTCTCACCCGCCATTCCCCATGTCCAATTACCAACACGTCAGCTATCTCTGGGACGACGCAAAAGCCGCGTCACTCGATCCCGTCGGCCGCTTGATTTATCGCTCGAACCTGCTTGGCAGCGACCAGCGCGTCACTAACACCGGCGGCGGCAATACGTCCGCCAAGATCATCGAGGCCGACCCATTGTCCGGCGAAGACACGGAAGTCCTGTGGGTCAAAGGCTCCGGCGGCGACTTGCGGACCAGCACCCGCGAGAATTTTTCCTCACTCTATCAGGAGAAACTTCTCGGTCTCCGCACCCTCTACGCCGAGCGCCCGGACAAGGGCCTCAAGTCGCAGGCCGAGGATGACATGGTGGGCATGTTCGCGCACGCCACCTTCAATCTCAACCCGCGCGCCTCGTCGATCGACACCACCTTGCACAGTTTCCTGCCCGGCAAGCACGTCGATCACATGCATCCGAACGCGATCATCGCTATCGCCGCCTCGTCTAACCGTGAACAGCTCACTCAGGAGATTTTCGGCGGCGAGATGGCCTACGTGCCATGGATGCGCCCCGGCTTCGAACTCGGACTCGCGATGCAGGAAATCGCCGAACAGCAGCCCGATGTGAAGGCCATCATGATGGGCCAGCACGGTTTCATTTCCTGGGATGACGACGAAAAAATCTGCTACGCCCACACTCTCGATTTCATCGAAAAGGCCGCTGCCTACATCGAAGCCAAATACCAAGCCAAGGGCGGCGACGCCACTGCCTTCGGTGGCCAAAAGTATAACACTCTAACACCCGAGCAACGCGCCACCACCTTCGCCGCCATCCTGCCCTATCTGCGAGGGCAAGTCTCCCAAGAGAAGCGCTTCATTGGCACCGTGCAGGACGACGAAAAAATCCTGCGTTTCGTCAACTCCAACGACGCCGAGCGTCTAGCAGAGCTTGGCACCAGTTGCCCCGACCATTTCCTGCGCACCAAGATCAAGCCGCTCTACGTCGATTGGAATCCGCAGACCGAAGACGCGGAAACCCTTAAAAACAAGCTTGCCGCCGGCCTCGAAGGCTACCGCGAGGACTACGCCGAATACTATGCGCTGTGCAAACACGCCAACTCGCCGGCCCAGCGCGACCCGAACCCGACCGTCGTGCTCATCCCCGGCCTCGGCATGGTCGCTTGGGGCAAGGACAAATCCGAATCGCGCGTCACGGCCGAGTTTTACAATTGCGCCGTCGAAGTCATGCGCGGCGCTGAGGCCATCGACACCTATGTCTCGCTGCCCCAACAGGAAGCGTTCGACATCGAGTATTGGCTGCTAGAGGAAGCCAAGCTCAAGCGAATGCCTGCGGAGAAGGAACTTGCCCGCCAGATCGTGGTGGTCATCGGTGCCGGTTCCGGCATCGGCAAGGAAACCGCCCACCGCCTTGTTAGGGAAGGTGCGCACCTCGTTTGCGTCGATCTCAACGAAGCCGCCGCCCAAGCCACCGCCAAGGAAATCACCGACAAGCACGGCATCGGCATCGGTGTCGCCGGCAGTGGTCTATCCGATTGTGGACCGGCCATCGGTCTCGCCGCTAACATCACCGACCGCGCCAGCATCCGCAAAATGCTCGCTCAAGTCGCATTGGCTTACGGTGGCTTCGACCACATTTGCGTCACCGCCGGCATCTTCGTGCCGAGCGACACCAGCGGCCACATCCCCGACGATAAATGGGCGCTCACTTTCAACATCAACGTCACCGGCTCGTATCTCGTCGCCGACGAAGCCGCCAAGACTTGGAATGAACAAGGCCTCCGCGGCAACCTCGTTCTAACCACCTCGGCCAACGCCGCCGTCCCGAAACGCGGCTCGCTCGCCTACGACACCTCCAAGGCAGCAGCCAACCACCTCGTCCGAGAGCTCGCCATCGAGCTTGCACCGCTCGTCCGCGTGAATGCCGTCGCCCCCGCCACCGTCGTCCAAGGTTCCGCGATGTTCCCTCGCGACCGCGTCATCGGCTCGCTCGCGAAATACAACATCCCCTACAGCGACGACGAGGAAACCGAATCGCTCGTCAACAAGCTCGCGCAGTTCTACGCCGACCGCACCCTAACAAAGTCCCCGATCACCCCCGCCGACCAGGCTGAGGCGTATTTCCTGCTAGTCTCCCAGCGCCTCAACAAAACCACCGGCCAAGTCATCACCGTGGACGGCGGCCTGCACGAGGCGTTCCTGCGGTGATAAAGAAATAAGGGTAAGGGAGGTCTCCTCCCTTCTTGCTTCACGCTTCCTTTTCAATCCGCCTCACCAGCTTGGGGCAGTAAATCAACGGGATGATGCCGATCTCCCCGAACGCGCAGGCGATGAGTCGCCAGTAAAACGGGATGCCTCGGATCGGCCCGCAGATCAGGGCTAACGGAATCACCGCTAGCCCAAGTTTCTCAAATCCTAAGGGTTAAAGATTTGTCTTACGGGTTGCTGGCCAGCCTTGCGATCTGTTGCGCGGGTTTTTCCGCACCAACCAAATTAAGCGCGCGCCATTACTGCAACTCGTTGAAGCATACCGAAATGCGGAGGGGCATCCGCGCCAGCGGGAGGGGGGTGCCTCGCTCGGCAACGCGACCTTGCCTGCTGGCGATCCCCGCCGCTTCGCCAAGGCCGTCGAGGAACCAATCAATAGCCACAATGGATTGTTAGACGGCGCACTCACCGCGGAGGCCGCCGCATGGGTGGGAGCGAAACGGTTTTTCACCCTCAGTCTGGGCGACTTCCGATCCTTCCAGCCCACCCTGACTCGAAGTAAACGGGATCCCCTAACCGCGCTACTCCGTTCTCCAGTGGCGGGGGAGTTCCCAGCTTTGCAAGTGGGTGGCGGTGGCGGATTTTAGATCGTCGAGGCGGATGCCGGGATGGAGGACGACAAGCGCGGAAATTTCCTCGAATCGCTCAGGATCTTGGCTGGGAATGCCGCTGACTTTGCTGCGCTGGACGAGACCAGTGGCGAGGATGGCGGCCTCCACTTTGGCCGGGCTGACTTTGCGACCGGCGACGTTGATGGCGGCACCTAGGGTGCCGGTTAGATGGATTTTTCCTGCGCCATCAAGGAAACCGAGATCGCGAGTGAGATAGACGCCGCCGCCTAATACATCATCGCTACGGGGTGCGTCGTAGCCGGTGGCGGCGGCGGTGCTCTCTACTAACAATCGGCCATCGTGGCCGTTGCTGACTGTCACTCCGGGCAGCGGGGTGCCGACGTCTTGGGCGGATTCTCGCGGGGTGGCGGTGGTATCTAGCGAGATGCCGCCGCACTCGCTGGCCCCGTAGAAATTGCGGATTTTTAGCCCTGCGGCGGCGAAGACCTCGGCCTCCAAGGCGAGGGCGAGTGGCGCACCGGCTGATAGCGCGAGCGAGATGGGTGCGCCTTTGAGGATGCCGGCGCGGTGCCACGCTCGCCAGATCGACGGCACGGCGGGGACGACCAGCGCCGGGTGGATTCGGAAAATTTCCTCGATCACCCGCGGGAACGGGACCGGTGCCAGATGGATCGGCACGCCGTGCAGCAGCAGCGGCAGGACGATATTCGAGAAGCCATACGAGTGGGCCGGCGAGATGACTGCTAGATTGGGCGTGGCGGGAGAGAGGCCCATCGCAGCGACCAAGCGATCGCCATCGGCGACGACCTGGGCGGCGTTGAAGAAGATCCCGCGCGGGATGCCGCTGGCTCCGGGCGTGTATTTGACGAGGCAAGTGGCGGGCGGCGGCGGGCAGTGCAGGAGGGGTTCTGGCGCGTCGCGCTCGACCGGGATGGCGGCTTGGCCGTCGCGCCAAGCTCGCAGGATTTCCACGAAAAAGTCGCTGCTGCCACTGCGGGCGATGACCGGCGCACTGGCGGGCCGGGTCAGCGCAACGGCTGCTGCGAGATCGGCAAACGTGAGGACGCGGTCCCCATCGTAAATGGCGGGGCGGGTGGCGTGGCGGCGGGAGGTTTCTAACCAGCGGAGATACAGCATTTGACAAGGTGCGCGTGCGTTGCCTAGCTAGCGGTCACCCTGCTTGACGAGCCTTAACTGCTATCTGATTTTCCGTGGCTTATTTTTCCGACGCGCCCCCGCCCTGCCCGAACCGCCCGGTGGTGATCACGGGCATGGGCACGGTCACTCCGCTGGGTCGGGATCTAGCGGAAAACACGGCGGGCTTGCGGGCCGGGCGGATGGCGTTTTCCCCGGTGACGTTGTTCGATGTTTCCCGCCAAAGGGTCGGCACAGCGGGACAAGTGGATCTACCCGATGAGCCGGGGAAAGCGTGGTCGCGGATGGACCGGGGGACGCGACTTGCGCTGCTGGCGGCGCGGCAAGCACTGGCAGCCGCCGGTCTAGCAGGTGGGGATATGCCGATGGTCGTCGGCACTTCGGCGGCGGCGATGCCCATCGGTGAAGATTACTATCAGCAAGCCCTCGCGAGACCTACCAATCGCAGTCGCCAACTGCGGCGAGTGGAACTCTATCAGGCGCAACGCCAGATGACGGACATGGCCCGCGAGCTGGGCGTGAACGGTCCGCTCCGGATTATTTCAAATGCCTGTGCGTCCGGCGCAAATGCCATCGGCCAAGCATTTCACCTCGTCCGCTCGGGGCGGGCGGAGGTCGTGCTGGCCGGTGGCTATGATGCGCTCTGCCAGTTAGTTTTCTGTGGGTTCGATGCATTGCAAGCGCTCAGTCCATCCGGCATTCCCCGCCCGTTCGATGCGGCGCGCGATGGCTTGGCGCTGGGCGAGGGCGCGGGATTCGTGGTGGTGGAATCCGCCGCTGCGGCGAAGGCCCGCGGCGCACGGGTGATCGCGGAAATCCTTGGCTACGGCGCGGCCACCGATGTCCATCACCTGACCCAGCCACACCCGTTAGGTGATGCGGCATTGATGACGATGCAGGCGGCCTGCGCGATGGCGCGGCTGGTCCCGGAGCAGATCGACTACATCAATTCCCACGGCACCGGCACCGTGCTCAACGACGTCGCAGAGGGCCACGCGATCCAGCGCTGGGCGGGCGAGGAGGTCGGGAAAATCAAAGTCAGCTCGACCAAGTCCGCGATCGGTCACTTGCTCGGCGGGGCGGGCGCGGTGGAGTCGGTGATTGCGCTGCTCGCGCTGGAAGGCCAATGGCTGCCCGCCAGTCTCAACGTGCGTGAGGCAGACGCGGTGTGCAGTTTTGATCTGGTTAGAACGCCACGCGAAGCCGTGGTGCAGCGCGTTCTAACCAACTCATTCGGCTTCGGCGGGGCGAATGCGACGCTGATCTTTGGCAAGGAGGGGCTCGCGTGAGAATGCCCATCGCCATCAGCGGCCACGGCGCGGTCTCGCCCGCTGGCTGGGGCGTGGCTGCCATGATGCAGGTGCTACTAGCAGGAGAAAAAATCACGCCCTCCATCCTCGAGCGGCTGTCAGGAGAAATGCCGGTGCGCACGCCCGTCCTCCGCGTCCCGGCGGACGGGGCGACGGCCCCTAAGTTTGCGCGGCTGCGGCGGACGAGCCCGATTTCCAAATTCGCCGCCGCCGCGGTGGCCGAGGCGTTAGGTGTGGCCAGGCTGGGTGAAATAGCCGCAGGAAACTTGCGAGTCGGCGTGATTTTCACCCTGACTAATGGCTGCGTGAATTACTCGAACCGCTTCTACGGCGAGGCGCTTGCCGAACCCGCCTTGGCCAGCCCGATCTTGTTTCCAGAAACCGTCTTCAATGCACCGTCGAGCCATCTCTCAGCGTTGCTCGGCAGCACTGCGCCGAACGACACCCTGATCGCGGACAGCAGCGGATTTTTCAGCGGCATCGACCTCGCGGTCGAGTGGCTGGAGCGCGGCGACGTGGACGGTTGCGTAATCGTTTCCGCCGAGGAAATCGACTGGCTGAGCGCCGAGGGTCTGCGCCACTACTCGCAGGGCTACCTGCCGGCAGAAGGCGCGGCGGCGATCTATCTGGAGCCAGCGGCGGGACCAGTGAAATTGCTGCGGCTACCGGACCCGGTTGCTTTTTCCGCTAACAGCCGCGTGCAAGCGGCGCACAAAATCCGCAGCCTGCTTGCCGCGAGCGACGACGGACAGACGCTGCTGGTCGATGGTCGCGCCGGGGTCGCCCGTTACGATGTGCCGGAAACTTTAGCGTGGGCGGACTGGGTCGGCCCGCGCTGGTCGCCGCGGTTGGTGTTAGGCGAAGGCATGGGCGCGTCTGCCGGGCTGCAAATCGTCGCCGCCGTGGCAGCGCTGGCTAGCGGGAAATTTCGCCAAGCAGTGGTCACTGCCACCGGCGGCAACCAGCAGGCGGCGGGAATCTTGTTAGGCTAACTGCCGGGAGTGCCGCGCGACATCGTCTTGTAATCTCCGTTCTCGCAGCAGCGGACAAATCCCTCCGCGTAGCTTTTCAGCTTGTCCCAGACTTGGCGGATTTCCACCGCTTCTTCCTTGCTCACCGAGTGGTCGTCGGCAGCCGCCGAGATCTTATTCAGCAAGTCCGAGAACTGGCCGATGATTTCCTGAGTGGCTGGCAGAATGTGATCCGCCCGATGGCCGCTCACGTCTGGGTCTTTGACGAAATGCCCACTCTGCTGGCGGCACAACCACTCTACGATCCCATTGTCTCCGCTGAGGTCGATGATCTGGAGTAAGCGATCCAAAGGATTACGGCTGCCGGAGCCGAACTCGATCGGCTTTTCCGCCCATTTATAAACTAACGATAACGACACCCCCAACTCCGCAGCGACCGCCTTGGGGGTGGTTTTGCGCAGCGCCCGTTTCAACACCTCGTGACTCTCCATGGCGGGAAGCTGACAAGAAGCTAGGCGCTTGGGAAGCCCTCAAATCAGCCGGGTTCTTCCGGCGCGGGTGGCTTCGGTTCGAGGATCACTTGGGTCTTCGCCCACTCGTCGCCGAGGCGGCGACCGCGCTCGGGCTTATCCTCGCGGGTGAGCAGGATGAACAACTCGACCAGCCCGAAAAACGGGATGATCAGCACGCCATTGCGGATCAATGCCGCTGGCCAATTGCTGACGAGAGACTGGCCATCCAGCGTCACGGCCTTGAGCTTCATCGCCTTTTTCCCGACACTCTGGCCACCGAGAAATGGCAGTGAGTCGCGAGTGATCAAGTAGCCGATTCCTGTTAGCCACGCGAGTCGGTCGGCAAATCCGGGCAGGATAAACATCAGCCCGATGGTCACTCCCATGGCCACCACAATGTCCAGCGCGGCGGCGGTGATGCGGGTGTTAAATGGTGCCAGCCCGCTGGCCAAAGGCTCATCCCCGTCCGAGGCGACGCGTAGATTCACCTTGGCCGCCGCATTTCCCTCAAAGCCTGACGGCGGCGACGAGCGCGGCAGACTGTCTAACGGCGAGGGCGGCGGCGGCGGTGGCCGCGACAAGTCGGGCGGTGGAATGACCAGCTTGGGTGGACTGACCGGGGTGATCTCAGGGGTGTTATCAGGTTGCTCATCCATGGCGTGCTTTCCCGATACCACGCTCCGCGAAAAGGTCGAGACGGATTACGCGCGGGGTCATCTATCAGCCACGCTTGTCCCGCAGATTCGTCATCAGTAAATGCCTAACCACCGGCGGCTCGGGCTGGCGGTGAAACGCCAGCACCGCCCGCTCGATGCGTAAATCCTCGACCGTGGCGCGCTCATGCTGCCGCAGATGCTCGGCCCACGAGCCTACCAGAAAAGTTTCCCGATAGAGCGTCGCATCATCCAGATCGACAAACACCGAACAACGGAATGCGCCATCGCGCAGCCGCGTTTCCCGCAGGTGAAACATCGCTGCGCGGAAGGCGACCGCCTCGGCGGGGTCGATGTGATACTCAATGGTCACCAAGATCGGGCCGTCGTCGGGACCAGGCTCGTTGGCGAGGGCGTGGCCTTGCCAGTGGTTAGACGGGCTGAGGTCGAGTTTCTCCACATGGCTGATCGGTAGCAGGCGGCTCAGCAGCGCACTGACCACCAGTCCGCCCGCCGCGATTCCGAGCGCGAGGGGTGCGCTGAAATGCGCGGTCAACT
>JAYTEI010000428.1:0-5280 GCA_043735445.1 Akkermansiaceae bacterium
ACGCAACTATGATTTCCCAGACACTCAACGGATGGGCAAGTGGCCCGCTGAAGGTGACTGCATCCGCTGCGGTGGGTGCTAAGGTCGGTTACGCGTTAGTTGAGTTGCAACATTCCAAGGAAGAGAAACCTTACCACGCCAGCCAGTCATCCGCCAAGGTTCTGGAGGCGGCGCAACGTTTGCAGGAGGCCTCTGTCGAAACCATGGGTGGCACGATGTGTTTCCATCGCAGCGGGTGGTATTTCGACGGGAAGCGCATTCTGATTGTGAAGCCGGCAAGACGTGGAGAGTGGCATCTTAGCAGCCATGTGACACGCCTCCACCAGATCGACTCCTCACTCCACCTGCGCCACTGCGAGAGCGGCGATGCCTTCCTTGCGACCGATGAATCCCATAGTTTCGTTGGTGGTCGCCTTGATGCCGACGCGCTCGGGCGCGATGCCGAGGGCCGCGCCGATGTTAGCCCGCATGGCGTCGCGGTGAGGCAGGATTTTCGGAGCCTCGGCGATGAGGGTGGAATCGACGTTGATGATTTTTAGCCCGGCCTCGGCTGCTAGATCGCGGCATTTCTCGAGAATTCTCAATGAGCAAATGTCTTTGCACGCCGGATCGCCGGGCGGAAAATAGTAACCAATGTCCGGCTGGCCCAGTGCACCTAACACGGCGTCGGCGATGGCGTGGCAGAGGACGTCCGCATCCGAATGGCCGGCGAGGCCGTGGGTGTGAGGAATGGTCACGCCGCCGAGGACGAGCGCGCGGTCTTCCGCGAATTGATGGACGTCGTAGCCGATGCCGGTCATGGGGAGCAAGTTGATGGTAAATGGTTGATGGTTGATAGGGAAGATATGGATGGCGCGGATTCTTTTTCTTTCCATCAATCATCAAGTCTCAACCCTCAACTACTTAAAGAATTTCCTCAATCGGAATTCTACCGTTAGTGGCGACGATGGAGTAGGCGTCGTCGTAGCCGGCGACGGGTGTTAGTTCCACTTTGCCACCGGCGGTTTCGACGAGGAGTTGACCGGCGGCGATGTCCCAGAGGGAAATGCGCGACTCGATGTAGCCGTCGATGCGACCACTGGCGATGTAGGCCATGCCGAGGGCGGCGGAACCCATCATGCGCATCTTACGGGCGCGCAGGGAAGCCTTGTGAAAGCGGTCGATGCCGGTGCGGAGCGCATCCTCGTCCTTGCCGCAGCCGACGTAGAGGATGGACTCGCCGAGAGTTTCGCGTTTGCTAGCAGAGATCGGTTTGCCGTTGAGCATGGCGGGGCTGCCTTTTTCCACGGTCCAGGTTTCGCCGACCATCGGATCGTGGATGACGCCTACGGTGATTTCTCCGGCGACTCGCAGGGCAATGGAGATACAGAAATGGGGAATGCCATAGTAATAGTTTACCGTGCCGTCGATGGGATCGACGATCCACTGGCGGGCGGAATCCTGATTGCCGGCGATGCCTTCTTCGCCGTAGAGCGCGTCGCCATCGCGAGCGCCTAGCAGGATGTTAGTGATTAGCTCTTGGGATTCTTTATCGAGCGCGAGCTTGATGTCATGGTCGGATGCTTCATCGACGACGGCATCGCTGCCGAAATGATGGCGAAGGAGTTTACCCGCTTCAAGGGCGGCGTGGGTGGCGAGTTCTAGGTCGGACATGGGAAGAGAGTTATACGTTAGAAGTTATAGGTGAGAAGGAAGAGCGACGATGGCATCGACAAGCTGGAGCGCAAGATCGTGCTTCGAGGCGAAGGGAAGGGACTCGGTGCGGTTGGGGTAAACGAGGAGGACTTGGTTGTGGTCTGAGTCGAAGCCGATGCCGGGTTGGGAAACGTCGTTGGCGATGATGAGATCGCAGTGCTTGCGGATGAGTTTCTCGCGGGCGTTAGATTCGAGGTCTTCGGTTTCTGCGGCGAAGCCGACGAGGGTGCCGGTGAAGCCGAATTTTTCCCGCACCGAGCCAAGGATATCGGCGGTGCGGACGAGTGCGAGGGTGAGGCTCTCGCCGGATTTCTTGATTTTTTGCGGCTCGACGATGGCGGGTGTGTAGTCCGCGACGGCGGCGGCGAAGACGGCGATGTCCATGCGCCCGATGTGTTTTGAAACCACGTCGTGCATCTCGGCGGCGGTCTCCACCGGGATGAAATCGACGTTTTCCGGGACGTTTAATGCAGTGGGGCCAGAGACGAGCAGCACCGAGTGGCCCTCATGAATGAAGGCACCTGCTAGCGTGTAGCCCATTTTTCCCGACGAGCGATTCGTCAGAAATCGCACGGGATCTATCGGCTCGCGAGTGGGGCCGGCGGTGATGAGGACTTTCACGGCAGCGAGTCTGGTTCTCCAGTCAGAACTGGCAAGAGCAAGCCGTCGCCGCATTGAGAATTGGCTCCCGCAGGGACCGTGCTGGCACCCATTTGCCCGGCTGGACAGCGGCAAGCGACTACGCTAAGGCTGGCCCCCCATGCCGCCTGATCAGATATTTGTTTGCATCCTCGTCCTCGCCACGGTGGCGATGTTCATCTGGGAAAAAGTCTCCCCGGATGTGGTCGCGATGTGTGCGCTTTTCCTCCTGCTGGTGGTGCCCTTCAACGGTCATGCGATCCTGCTGCCCATCGAAAAGGCGCAAAAAGCCAGCATTCTAGCAGGAATCTTCGGCAACAGCGCGGTGCTCACTGTGGCGTTCATGTTCATCGTCGGCACGGCGTTGGAGAGGACCGGGCTGGCGGAGAGTTTCGGGCGCTGGTTCGAGAAAATCGCCGGGCGCTCCGAGTGGCAGGCGATGCTGGCACTGGCGGGCGTGACCATCGGCCTGCATTTTTTCATCAATAACACGACGGTGGTGCTGGTTTTCATCCCAGTGGTGATGGGGCTGTGCCGCCGCACTGGGATGGTGCCCTCGCGGTTTTTGATTCCCCTGTCCTACCTGGCCATCGCCGGCGGGATGCTGACGATGATCGGCACCAGCACCAACATGATTGTGAATGGCATCGTGAAACAAAAAGGGCTGCGGCCGTTCACAATGTTTGAAATCACCGGGCTGGGCAGCGTGCTGGCGGCGGGCACGGTCATCTATCTGATGGTGATCGGCCGCAAGCTGCTGCCGACGCGGGCATGTCTCGCGACCTTGATCGACTCCGAGGCGGAGCGGGAGTTTCTAACCGCAGCAATCGTTTCAGACGACTCACCGCTGGTGGGTAAAACTCTAGCGGAAACTTCGCTCGCCAAGCGCCGGGACATGCGCGTGATCGAGGTCCGGCGCAGTGGCAACCGGGTGGAAGTGCCATTCAATGAATTGCGATTCGAGCCGGGCGACCGAGTGATTATCAAGAGCCGGCTTTCCGGCGTGCGGGGACTCACTGATGTGAAAGGAATCGACGTGGCCGCCAAGTCCGAATTTGGCCTGAGTTATGTGCAAACGGAAAAGGCCGTGTTGGTCGAGGGCATGTTAGGGCCGCGGTCCAAGCTGGTTGGCAAGACGCTGCGCGATGTGGGTTTCCGCCAGCATTTCGGCATCATCATTCTCGCCGTCCATCGCCAAGGGGCAAACCTCAAGGATAACTTCGAGAACCTCAAACTGGAAGTCGGTGATACTTTGCTATTCGAGGGTTCCGCAGAACGGATGAGGGAACTCTTCCGCGATAGCGATGTGCTCAATCTCAGTGAGACCAAGCAACAAAAGCCCACTTACCGTCGCAAACGGGCATGGATCGCCCTGCTGGCACTGACGCTGGTGATGATCGTCGGCTCGCGAGATAACTTCATTCCATTCGAATGGGTGGCACTGGGAGCCGCGCTGTTAGTCGTGCTCGGCGGTTGCCTCCAATCCGATGAAGTCTATCAAGCCATCGACTGGCGGATTCTCATCATGATCCTCGGGACGCTCGCACTCGGTGAAGCACTGGACCGGACCGGCGCCTCCAAAACCATCGTCCATGGACTGATGGGGCTCATCGGCACTTGGGATAAACGACTCATTCTATCAGCCGTTTTACTGCTCACTATCATCTTCACCGAGCTACTCAGTAACAATGCTGTCGCCGCCTTGCTGGCCCCATTCGCGATCGAGCTGGGCCGGGATATGGGGGTGGACCCTCGGCCGTTTATCGTCGCGGTAATGATCGGCGCGAGTATCGGATTCGCCATCCCAGCCGGCTATCAGACGCACATGATGGTTTACAGCGCCGGAGGCTATCGCTTCACCGATTTCATCCGCGTGGGTGTGCCATTAGACATCCTCTGCTGGATCCTCGGCTCGATCTTTATCCCGATCTTCTTCCCGTTCTAACTGGGCTGGATTTTTAAAAAAGTATAATCAGCCGGACTAGGAAATGACTCCCATGTTTAGCCCGGTGCAGCACCCTTGGCCGCGTTCCTGATCTTACTCATTTCCCGTCAGGCTCGCGCCAATTTCGCGCATTGCCAATTCGCGGAAGGGGGCTAGTCTCCGCCCCTTCCCCGCCAACCGATGACCACTTCCGAACTCTACGCCCAGCACGTTCTTCCCACCTACGGGCGCTTTCCGCTGGTCCCCGTGCGCGGTGCTGGCTGCCGTTTGTGGGACGACACCGGGAAGAGTTATCTGGATTTCTGCATGGGCATCGCGGTGTGTTCGCTCGGCCATTGCCATCCGCTGTTAGTAGAAGCTATCCGCCAGCAGGCTGGCGAGTTGATGCATGTTTCAAACCTCTATCAGTCACCATTCCAGGCGCTACTCGCAGAGGAAATCAACACCCACCATGTGCGCCTGCCGGGAAAAATCTTTTTCTCTAACTCCGGTGCCGAGGCCAACGATGGCTTGATCAAATCCGCCCGCCGCTTTGGCCTGAAGCGCCCGCAGGCCGATGGCTCGCAGCGCTACGAGGTGGTCACCTTCCTGCAATCGTTCCATGGCCGCACGCTCGGTGCGATGGCTGCCACCGGGCAGAAAAAGATTCAGGAAGGCTTCGATCCGTTGCTGCCGGGCTTTCGTTATTTACCGTTCAATGACATCGCCGCGCTTGAAACTGCGGTGCGTCCCGAGACCGCAGCGATCCTGCTAGAGCCAGTGCAGGGCGAGGGTGGCATCAACTTGGCGACGCCGGAATTCCTCCGCGCCGTGGCAAGCCTCTGCAAGAAGCACGACCTGCTGTTATTTTTCGACGAGGTGCAAGCCGGCTTCGGTCGCTGCGGCGACGCGATGGCTTGGCGGATGATCGCGCCCGAAATCCAGCCCGATGGGATTTCCTGGGCCAAGGGGATGGGCGGCGGCGTGCCCATCGGCGCATTCTGGCTCAGCGACCGCGCAGT
>JAYTEI010000429.1:0-11441 GCA_043735445.1 Akkermansiaceae bacterium
AGCAGCCATCTCACGAGGTCCGGCGGCGGCGTGTCGCCAGCTCGCATTGCGATACTCGTGGAACTGATTTGAGATGGACCGTTGATCACTAACTGGACTTCCGCGTCGTTGGCGAAACTCGGAATGGCGAATTTCTCGATGAGCAAATCCCGGCCTTCTCCGCGAATGTTTGCCATGTAGTCTTTCATCGCTTCGATTTCCGGCTTGGCACCTGCGTCCACCAGCAGCTTGAGGCACTCCATGTTTCCCCCACTCTGACTTTGGACGAGAAGTTTGTCGGCAAGTCGCCTCGTGGAGCGGCGTGATCCCGAAGCTGCGGCTCGGGATGTCGGGTTTCGCGCCCTTGTCCAACAGCCAGTTCGCTGCATCGAATTTCCCTTCGACAATGACCCGTTGCAGGGCGGTTCCTCCCGACTTGGAGTCTCCAGCTTGCTGCGTAGTGGCGTCGAGATCCGCGCCGTGTTTCAACAAGATTTCCGCGCACTGCGGCGACCCGTTCAGGAGGGCGTATGCAAGGAGCCTTGGGCCGCGGGAGGAATCGCCGACAATAAACATTTCTCCAGGCTTGGATCCCCGCTGCAACAGGAAATCCAGAACGGTGTAACGGTTGGACTTGATGGCGGCTTGAATGGCCTCCGTGGCGACATCCGCAGGAACGGGCACGTCGCCGGCGGTCAACTGCTTAACGATTTCCAGATAACCGTCCTCCGCCGCCTGGCGGAGCGCATCGCTCACATAAGGTCGGCTGCCTGCGGCCAAGAGATAAGCGACGACTTTCGGCCAGCCTTTTCTGGCTGCCTGTCCGAGGGTGGTCGGGTCGAGGATGATGTCGGGAGCATTTTTGGCGAGGGATTCGAGGCGGGCGAGTTCCTTGGATTCCTCGTCGATTGCGGTCTCGGCGGTGGTTGGCATTTTCCCGCCGATGGCTGCTAGATTTTCGCGGGCGAGCTTGGTTTCGTTAGCCGCGGCGGGAAACTCGGTGAGCAGGCGCAGATAGAGCGTGATGGCGTCCTCCTTGCGGTCCTGTTTCCGGCGGACTTCGGCGAGGCGGAAGAGCGCGGCGGCGGCGAAGTCGCGTTGCTCGGCGTAGCGGGTGAGGAGTTGCTCGTATTGTTTCGCGGCGGCTTCGGGATCGCGGGTGACTTCCTCGGTGTAGAGGCCATCGCGCAGGAGATCGCGGAGCGGTGGTTCGGCAGCGTGGGCGGGAAGCAGTAGGCAGGCGGCGGTGAGGAGCAATGGGTGGAAGCGCATGGAGGGGAGTGAAGCCGGTTTCCTGAGAGGGATTGTCATGGAATGGTCATGAAATCGAGGGAATTTGCCGGGCTGGAGAAGTTGGAGGAAATTCGGGCGAAATAAATTTCGCGGTCCGGTGGGGAAATGTGGTTGGTTTCCCGCATGAGTTCAGAACTGACCGATCTCCTGCGCCGACGTGTGGCGATCATTGCGGATCATCCATGGCGGGAACGCGACGCGGCGGGGCATCTGGCGGCGCTTCAAGAGGTTTCAGAAAAAATCTCGGCATGGACGCTGGCCCACCGGACTGAGGTGGATGCGCAGCTCCGGCACTATTTGGCAAACGCGAGCTATCAGAAAGCGCTGGCGCATTTGGAGGCGCGGGAAGAATAAACGCGGGTTTGAAATTTCTTTTCAAGGATTCGGCTCGTCGTTACGTATCCGCACAACACATGAAATTGTTACCAACTCTCTTCGGCATGGCGGCGGCTGGCGCATTGGGCTACTTCGCCGAACCCAGCCTGCGGCTCCAACTCACCGGAATGCAGCCCAGCGCGGTGGAGAATGGCAAAAACACGAACGTGGTGCTGCAAATGCCCGGCGGAGCACCGCAGATCGACTTAGCAAGCCTGACTCCGGCTCAACTTCCGCAGCGGGTGCTTTTAAATACCGAAGTGAAGGTGTCCGACGCCGCTTCCGGCGTGACCATGAGCATCCCGGCGGGAAACCGGGTGAAGCTGGTCCGCATCGAGCGAGGCAACGCGGTGGTGAGTCCGAGCGATGGGCCATTCCTCGGCCTAGTTGCCATCACCGCTACTGATCTGCTGCAACAACTCGCCGCGAATCCTCCGCCCAGCGTGGCTCCACCCGTCGCTGCCAATTTCCCTCAGCCGATCACTCCGACGATTGGGGATTCGGAAGAACCAGCGGCAACAATTCCCGAGCCTCCGCCGACGCCGAAACCAGCTCCAGAGGTGCCCCCCGATCCCGTTGCCACACCCGAGCCGGCCCCCGTCGTGGAACCCGCGCCGACGGTGGCGGAAGGCCCGACTGATGCGGTGAAGGCGATGCAGGACAGCATCAAGGCCGCGCAAATTAAGGAATTCACTTTTGATCAAGTGCTCGAATGGAAGGCCGACGCCGATGAGATCGTGGACGGTGAAACCTATCAGACCGGCGTCGCCTCCTACAAGGCGGAGACGATTTTCGGCGTCAAAACGATCCAAGCGAAAGCCCTGATCAAAGGCGGCAAAGTCCAGCGCTGGATTTGGCCGAAGAGCGGCATGGAAATCAAGTGAACTGCTGGCGCTGAGGGCGGCGGAGGGCAGCGATTTTTTCTGCCGCAAATCCTTGCCAGCTTGCGGGCGGTGGTTTAACTCCACCCCCCTATGGCCACTTATCGTGTGTTGGTTTCTGAACCCATTTCAGAAAAAGGCGTGGACGCGCTCCGCTCATCTCCGGAGATCTCTGTGGATGTGAAAATCGGCGCGAAGGGCACCGGACTGGAAGCCGATGAGTTGCTGAAAATCATTGGCGACTATCACGGCCTGGTCATTCGCTCGAACACCAAAGTGATCCCCGAGGTTTTCGCCGCAGCTACCCAGCTCAAAGCAGTGGGTCGTGCCGGAGTCGGCGTGGACAACATCGATCTAGCAGCCGCCACCGCTCACGGCGTGGTGGTGATGAACACCCCCAGCGGCAACACCATTTCCACCGCCGAGCACGCCTTCGCCCTGATGCTATCCCTCGCCCGCAACATCGGCCGCGCTCATGGCTCGATGCTCGCCGGTAAATGGGAGCGCAAGGCATTGGAAGGGGTCGAGATGTTTGGCAAACGGCTTGCGATCATCGGCATGGGTCGGATCGGCACCGAGTTTGCGAAGCGTGCCCAAGCATTTGGCATGATCGTGGTGGCGTATGATCCTTTCCTAACCGCCGCCCGCGCCCAGTCGCTCAAAGTGGAACTCGCGGACACCGCCGACAAAGCCCTCACCGGCGCAGACGTGGTCACCCTCCACATCCCGATGACTCCAGAAACCCACCACCTCATCAACGCCGATCGCTTGGCATTGATGAATCCCGGTGCCCTTGTCATCAACTGCGCCCGCGGCGGACTGGTGGACGAGGCTGCTGCAAATGCCTCCATGGACGCCGGCCATTTGGGCGGGATCGCGCTGGATGTTTACGAAGTCGAGCCACCGCCCGCGGACTTTCCGCTTTTTTCCGCCAAGAAATGTGTGTTCACGCCTCACCTCGGTGCCTCCACCGCAGAGGCTCAAGAAAACGTCGGCATCGAAGTGGCCCATCAGGTGAAAAATTTCCTCCTCACCGGAGAAATCGTCAACGCGGTGAACATGCCCAACCTCGACAGCCGCACGCTCGAGAGCGTCGGCCCATACCTCGATCTCGCCGCATCGCTCGGCAAGCTGTTATCGAAGATCGCCCCTGCGCAGTGCGACGCCATCCGCGTGTCCTACCTCGGCCCGGTCTCGGAACTCGATACCGAGCTGGTCACCCGCAAGATCCTAACAGGCTACCTCGCCGCCGCCCATCACGAAGCCCAAGTGAACCTCGTGAACGCTCCGGCCATCGCTAAAGCGCACGGCATCAGCGTCACGGAATCGTCCGTCGCACTAGCCACCAACTGCACCGAGCTGATCGAAGTTTCCGCAATCAAGGGCAATGAAGTTTGCACCGTGGCCGGCACCTTCTTCGGCAAGTCCGCACGCATCGTCCACATCGCCGGTCACTACGTGGAAACCAATCCAACAGGTAGATTTCTGTTTGTGGAAAACGACGACCGCCCCGGCATCGTCGGTGCCATCGGCACCTCCCTGGGCGAAGCCGCAGTGAACATCGCTAACATGGCTTTGAGCCGCAATCCTGCTAATAAACAAGCCGTTACCGTGATCGAGGTGGACACCGAACCACCCGTCCAACTGCTAGAAAAACTGCGGTCCACGCCCGGCATCATCCGCGTTCTTAGCTTTCAGTTATAAAAAAACACGAATTCCGAAAAATCCGTTGCCAACCCCGATTCAGATTCCTTAACTTCTCCGCAGCATGAAAAAACTCCTCGTCATCGCTACTGCCCTAGCTGCCTTCAGCGGTCTAGCCGTCGCCGACATCCAAGCACCTCCCGGTTCCACCTACACGTCCTCGCGCAAGCTTGGCCGCGCCCTTAGCAACATCATGTATGGTTTCATCGAGATCCCAGAACAGATCGTGCGCAAGAACGAGCAATACGGTCGCAAGGCTGGATTCAGCTACGGAGCCGTCGATGGAACCAGCCGCGCCATGCGTCGTCTTGGTTACGGTTTCTACGAACTCTTCACCTTCAATTGCCCGACCTATCGCGGCACATTCAAGCCACCTTATGAGCGCTGCGGAGAAGACAACCGCATCGAAATGAACGTCCACGACGGCCTCTCCGAGTTCCCGCCTGAACTCGGCTTCGACGGTGGCTACCAACACGTCCGCTCTCAGAAATTCTGAGCTAGCAGCCCACTGCGTTTAAATTTCAATCCCGCCAACGGTTCGTCCGTTGGCGGGATTTTTCGTAGGGCGCTGACTTCAGTCCAGTGCCTTTAGGGATTCATCGGCTGCGGCAGCTTGTTGCTCCTAACACCAATCCTCAAAGGCATTGGACTTCAGTCGGCGGCTTTCTTCGCATCTCTCCACCCCCCCAAAAAAAAGCGGGCGCGGATCGTTTCCGATCCGCGCCCGATGTTGCACATTTTCCCCCCAAAAGTCCCGGCTGGCTTTGCTGGCGGTCATCGTCTTCCCCCCGGAGTTCGATGGCACCTGATGCAGAGTTTTGCGGGACAGGATATGTTGAGAAAGTTTCGGCTCACTCGCGTGCGCCGTCGCTTTCGTTGGAAGTAAGATGAGCCGGAAAGCTAAGTTTTGGAAGCTATTCTAACTCCCGTATCCGGCCAGATGGTCCCGATAGCGGCCATAGGAAGCGCAAACCTAAGGATTTTTCGCCCCGTCTCTAAATTTCTTCCATGGGGGGGCTTTGGGCTTCCAAGTGGACGCTGGGAGTTCGTCATCGAATTCCGAGCGCTGGCCGATCCCGCGCAGCAGACTGCTGATTTCCTTGGCCTCTTGGAGGAGCTCGACCATCCGCACCGCGGTGAGGGCGGGCTGCTTAAGTTCCGCTTTCACCGCTGCATCGCGCCGCTGCAAGACTGTGCCTGATAGAAGCGCGAGCGCTTGTTCCGCCGCTTGCATGCCATCCAGAGAAACACCATCCAAGCTCGATGTCTCGTGAGCCAACGCAAGACGATCCGATTCTGCTAGGCCGCCGATGAACGCATTCACAGCGGCGTTAGATGTCGGGTCCGGCGCGGCACCCAAAATAGTTTCCAACAACGGGACGCCTTCTAACCAACGGTTCGCCTCATGCAGCGTCTCGAACTGCTCCCCCAAAAACCGCTGGGCGGGGCCGGATGACAGTGCGAGGTGACATAGAAAAGCAACGATCCGGTGAAGCCGTGTCGGCTCGGCGGGAGGCGCGATGCCGCCCACGTCCGTTGCTTTCTCGGCATACACCCGTTTCGGCTGGGACTTGGCCTTGGCAATGGCCTCGCGGAGGGAACTCGTCGATGTCTGGAGCTGCACGGCTACCACGTTGAGCTGGTTATCCTGCACCGCGAAGTCCGTGATCAGGGCTAGCATTTCCGCACATTCATTCAATGCAGCGGCCCGCGCTGAGGGAGAATCGAGAACTCCGGTGGCCTTCGCGCGTTCGAGTTTGAAATGGAAAAATTCTTTGGCGTTAGCGAGCAGTTGCCGGAAAGCATCCTCGCCGTGCGCCTTCAGAAACGAGTCAGGGTCGTCCCCCGCCGGCATCTCCACGACTCGGACGCCAAGTCCCTCGGGTGCCAGTTGCCGATAAGCTTTCTCCACTGCTGCGAGGCCGGCATTGTCGGCATCAAAACAAATCAGGACATTGGCGGTGTAGCGTTTGAGAATCCTGGCATGGTCGCTGGTGCAGGCCGTGCCGGAGGTGGCAATGGCGTGAGTGAATCCATACTCATGGCAGCAAATCGCATCGAGTTGGCCTTCACAAAGCAGCGCCGCTTTCTCGGCGAGGATCGGCTTCTTCGCCCGGTCCAACGCGAAGAACACCTTGGACTTCTTATAGATCGCCGTCTCTGGCGAATTGATATACTTCCCGCTGTTTTTGTTTTCCCGAAGCTGCCGGCCGGTGAAGGCGATCACATCTCCGATTTCATTTCTAATAGGAAACATCAGGCGGTCTTGAAAGCGCACGAACAGCCCGGATTGCGGTTGGTTATCTTCCTTCAGTTTGACGATCCCAGAATCGACCAGATCGCGGCCGGTGAATTTCCGCGAGCGCGCCCAGTCGAGAAAAACCTGCGGATTGTCCGGCATCCAGCCGATCGACCAGCTCGCCGCCATCGCACTGCCGAAGCCCCGCGATTTCATGTAATCTCGGGCGTGAGCCGCCTTGGGATCCTTCATCAGCAACTCGTGGAAAAACGCCGTCGCCTCGCGGTGGATGTCTAGCAGCTTCCCTCGCGTCCGCCGCGATTGATCGGCATTCGGATCAGAATCTTCCTCGACGATGTGAATCCCGGCCCGCGACGCCAGTTTTCTAACGGCATCGACGAACGGCAGGTTTTCGTGATCGCGAACGAAATTAATGGCATTTCCCCCCGCGCCGCAGCCGAAGCAATGGAACCGCTGGGTGGACGGCGTGATGTAGAACGACGGCGTCTTCTCGTTGTGAAACGGACAATTCGCGCGAAACGCCGAACCTGCCTTTTTCACCTGAATGTAAGAACCGATCAAATCGACGATGTCCGTCGCTTCGAGCACTTTCTCCACACTTTCTTTCGGAATCTGGGCCACAGGTCTTGCTGGGCGGCAGCCTAATCCCCCGCAGACGGCGAGGCGAAGCTGGAATTTTTAAATCGCGCCGAACGCGCTGAATTGCTTGCCAAGTCCGGGCCGTGGCATTCATTGTCCCGCCCGGCCCCAACCTTTGAGGCCACCGACTCGGAAAGCATGCTTAGCTCAGTGGTAGAGCACATCCTTCACACGGATGGGGTCGCAGGTTCGAAACCTGCAGCGTGTACCAGTTGAAAATCGCCGAACATTCGCGATGGTCCAGCTTTTCCCCTCGGACGGACGATGCCGACAACTCTTTGAGGTGAAGTGATGACCTGTAATTTGCAGTATCTTGGCATTGCCGTTGCCCGCGCTTAGCAAGTGTCGGCGGCGAACTCCCGCAGACGAGCATTTTATCCCCTTTCCGATTCGGCCCGGCTCGTGCTTGGATCGCGCGCACATGACAGACTCGGCACCGAACCCCACACGCGAGCAGCTCCGGCTGGAAGGATTTGATCTCATCGACGAGCGGCTCCGCTACTTGCTCGGCTGTCTGGAGGAGGCGCTGGTGAGCACGGGCGATCAAGAGTTGCTGCCATTCATGCCGTGGTCCGGGCGGGAGCCGGGAATCGGTGACGCGCCGGAAGGCTTGCCGCAGCTTTACTCGATCGGCTTCCAGCTCCTTAACATGGTCGAGGAACGCGTCGCCGCGGAGATCCGTCGCGAGCGGGAAAAAGCACTGGGCGCGGAGTCGATCCGCGGCTTGTGGCCGCAGGCGTTGCGCGACTTACGGGCAATCGGCCTGACGCCCGAACAGATCCTCGAAGTGCTCGCCGATGTGCAGGTGGAACCAGTGCTAACCGCCCACCCGACCGAGGCCAAGCGCTCCAGCATCCGCGAACGCCACCGCGCGCTCTATGTGGAAATGGTCCGCAACGAGTATCCAAAATACACCGAGCGTGAACGCCGCCGGATCCGCGAGCGGGTCGTCACGACCTTGGAAACGCTGTGGCGCACGGCTGAAATCCACCTCGTCCGGCCAGACATCACCAGCGAGCTGCGGAACGCGACGCACTACTTGCGCGACCTTTTCCCATCGGCCATCAACCGTCTCGATCTGCATTTCACCGAAGCTTGGCGCGATGCGGGGATGCCCTTGGAAATGCTCCGCTCTGCGGGAAATATCCCGCGTCTGGTCTTCGGCACCTGGATCGGTGGCGACCGCGACGGACATCCGTTAGTCACGCCCGCCGTCACCGAGATGACGCTGGCAGAACTCCGCCAATCGGCTTTCAAACTGCTCGAACGCGAGCTGTTGGAGTTGTCCGCGCAGCTCACGCTTTCCCGCTATCTCACCCCCGTCCCGGCAGAACTCCAAGCGCGCATCGACCACTTGGCCGCGACCGTGGATGCGCCCGAGGGAGTTCGGGGAATTCTTGATCGCCACGAGGAGGAACCGTGGCGGCAATTGGTCATGCTGATGGCGCTGCGCTTGCGCGAACAGATCAAGGGCAAGCCCGGCTACAAGAATACCGCGTGCCTGGTGGACGATTTGAATTTGCTCTCGCGCACGCTCGCCGAGGCCGGCTGCCACATGCTTGAGGAAGCGGCGATCCGCCCGCTGCGGCACAAGTTAGAGATGTTCGGCTTCCACCTCGCGACGCTCGATGTCCGGCAAAATTCCGAGTTCCACGACAAGGCGATCAGCCAGTTGTTAGCCGCCGCCGGAGTCGCAGACGGGGAAAACTACGGCTCCTGGCCGGAAGCCCAGCGGCTGGAGTTTCTCAACGCGGAACTCAGCTCGACACGGCCATTTCTCCACGACGATCTGCGCGTCGGCAGCGAGGCGGACGACGTGCTCGACAGCTACCGCGTGCTTTTCCGCCACCGCCGCGACTGGGGCAACGCCGGACTCGGCTCGCTCATCGTCTCGATGACCCGCCAGCTATCCGATCTGCTCGGTGTCTATCTGCTAGCCCGCGAGGCAGGACTGATGGATCTCACGCCGGATGGCCTCGTCTGCCCGCTGCAGGTCGTCCCATTGTTCGAAACGATGGATGACCTCGACCGCTCACCCGGGATCCTCCGGGCATTTCTGGAGCATCCCCTGACGCTTCGTTCGGTTGGGAAATTTCCCTCACAGCAGGTCATGTTAGGTTACTCGGATTCCAACAAGGACTGCGGAATCCTAGCCGCGCAGTTCGCCCTGCAGCGCGCGCAAACCGCTCTCACCCAGGTCAGCCGCGACTGCGGCGTGAATCTCTGCTTTTTCCACGGCCGCGGCGGCACCATTTCCCGCGGTGCCGGGCCGACGCATTGGTTCATGGCCGCCCTGCCTAACGGCGCAATGACCGGCGGTTTCCGCATGACCGAGCAGGGCGAGACGATCGCCCAGAAATACGCGAACCTCGCCAACGCCACCTATAACCTGGAGCTCCTGTTAGCAGGGGCCGCCGTCACCACCGCCCGCCACCGTCATTTGCCGCCCGCTGCCGACCCGTGCGAAGCGTTTCTCGCCCGCCTCGGCGAAACCAGCCAGGCCACCTATCAGAATTTTCTCAAAGCGGACGGCTTCATCGAATTCTATCGCCAGGCCACTCCGATCGACGCGTTGGAGAACTCCCGCATCGGCTCGCGCCCGGCGCGGCGGACCGGAAAGAAAGGCTTTTCTATCAGCGACCTCCGCGCCATCCCGTGGGTCTTCTCATGGACCCAGGCGCGTTATTACCTGCCCGGCTGGTTCGGTGTCGGCTCCGCACTGGAAGCGCTCAAGACCGAAGACCCCGCCGGCTTCGCGAAATTGAAAGAAGCCCTGCCGCAGTCCACCTTCCTCAGCTACGTCCTCACCAACGTGGAAACCAACCTCGCCTCCGCCAATCTAGATCTGATGCGCGACTACGCCGATCTCGTCGAAGATCCCGCGCTGCGCAAAAAATTCGTCGGCGAGATCGTCGGCGAATTCGAGCGCACCCGCAGCCTGCTAGCAGAACTCCTCGACGGCGAAATGCGCGACCGCCGCCCGCGGATGGCCAAGACCTTAGAAATCCGCGAAGCCCCGCTGAAAATCCTCCACCAGCAGCAGATCGCCCTCCTCCGCGAGTGGCGCGGCCACCTCGCCCACGAGGAAACCGAACAAGCCGACGCCCTCCTGCCCAAGCTCCTGCTCTCCATCAACGCCATCGCCTCCGGCCTGCGGACGACGGGGTGAGGCAACGGACCGCGGGATTGATCCCGGCTTTCATTCATTCATTAAAAGAAGGCTCTAACCGGCTGGCCGTCAGGAAGATTCATCCCGGGGTCCATTCAATCACCCCTCAATGTCCAGTTTTCGGGATCGACACCATCGTCGTGAGTAGTCCGCCAATCGTTGTTTCCGAAGCCACCACAAGCAGCCAATCTCCCTCGCCGGGTGGCGACAGAGTGGGCTTCCCGCCCGATGGAAAGTCCGCGATGCGACTTGCCACACCGGTGCGCGGATCGAACCAACAGCCCGCCCGGTTGTCCTTTGCCATACGCGTCAGATCGATCGTCACCGGACGCGGCGACGGGAGATAGGCCACGGCGCAAGTGTGGTCGCTCGTCAGTGCCGCAGTCGCGTAGTCGAAGCCACTTTCGAACTTCAGATCCGCTCCCGCCTTCGGTTCGTAAGTGCCATTTCCGGCCGTCAGCCACTCGTGCCTTTCATCCGGCACCAGCGTGTGCCACGGCAATGCGTTGAAAAGCCGCTGCAAGTGGGCCATTTCGCGCGAAGCGGACTGATCCAGAGCGGCCTGCCATCCAGGATCGAAGAAATAGATCGGCCTGTTTCCGATCGCCTGACCGGCCGAGCCGCAAAGGATCGACCAATATGCCTGGCGCCGGATCCATTGCGGTGTCGAGCCGTGCTCGTTCTCGTAGGTGCTCTCGATCAGGTAAAACGGCTTCACCGGCTGCCGTTGGTAATCCAGGCGCGACGCTGCGTACACGTGATACTGCGCGCGACCGGTGCCGGTGATGTTAGGCGGGTAGGTGTAGGTGTTATTTACGTCCAGCCAGTTTTCCTCCGCGTAAACCTCCATCGCCGAGCGGGGCGACCCGGCGTGCGCGGTGGCCAGATGGCGTGCGTCCTCCGCCTTCACTCCGAGGGCAATCGCGCGGACGAATTCCCTAACGCCACGCAGACGATTCTCAAAAATCGCGGACGCTTGATCCTAAAAAGGAAAATGACAAAGGTGTTACCGGCCAATTTTACCACTGATTACGCTGATTTTAACTGATTTGACTGAAAGAATTGGAGGGGATTTCACTCACCTTTTAGGTGAACAGATCTTTCTCTCCAACCTCTTTAAAATCAGTTCAATCAGTGAAAT
>JAYTEI010000430.1:0-5259 GCA_043735445.1 Akkermansiaceae bacterium
CCTCCGCGATACGGCCGCCATCCTCCTTGAGCCGATGGAGTGGTCTTTTGAAACTGACATCACGGGAGCTGATCTGCTGCTTGATCACGCTGCCCGGCGTAATCTCATGCTGTTTTTCCGCGAGACCCTCCACAACATTTCGCGGCACGCGCAGGCCACCCATGTGCGCATCCGACTTACGGAAATCGACCACCGGTTCCATCTCTCCATCTCGGACAACGGCGTGGGGATTCCCGATGATCTGCAACGACTGCCACGATTCCTGCGTGCCTTGAAGGAGCGGGCAAAACGACTCGCAGGTCACCTCGAATTCGACTCCGGCGCGAATCGGGGGACGACACTGGTCCTGATTTTTCCCGCGCCTCGAAATCTCCGATTCGGCGTCGTATCCGCCCTGATGCAACCTCGCGGGAAACACCGGGCCGACATCAAACCCAGACCCACCCCATGAGCATCGCCCCTATCCGCATCCTGTTAATCGAAGATCATGCGGTCTATCGCGACTCCATCATCAAGACTCTCGCGAAGCACCCGTATTACGAAACGGTCGGATCGTTTTCGACCATGGAAGACGGGCTCGATGCCATCGAACAAGGCCTTGTGGCAGACATCGTGCTGGTCGATCTCGGGCTTCCCGGCATGGATGGAATCAAGGGAATCCCCCTGTTGAGAGTCGCCTTGCCGGCTGCCAAAGTCATCGTGCTCACCGCCATGACCGTGCGGGAAAAAGTTTACGCGGCCATCGAAGCTGGGGCCCAAGGCTATCTCGTGAAATCCGCAACCACCACGCGTCTCCTTGCCACGCTCGACGAAGTGGCCGACGGCGGCACGCCTCTCGATCCGAAAATCGCAGGGATGATCCTCACCACTTTCAAACAGCTCAGTCCCATTTCGGAACCGGAAAGCCTGTCCCAGCGCGAGCGTGAAATCCTGCAGCTCGTCTCCCGCGGATTCACCAAAAATGCGGTCGCCCACGAACTCGGGATCAGCGTCCACTCCGTCACCGAATACCTCCGCCGCATCTTTAATAAGCTGCACGTGCGCAGCTTGCCGGCCGCTGTCGGAGCCGCCATCCGCCGCGGTCTTCTGGATCTGACCTGAGCCGGCTCGCATGGCGGAATCCAATGCTGTCGCACGAAAAAGTGACATGCTCTAACTTTTCAATCGTCGTAGGGTGCCAATCTTGAAACCCCCACTTAAATCCAATCCAGCAGCAGGCCGACGATGGTTTGCGGGTGTAGGCATCGCCATCGCACTCGCCATTTCCTGCCCGGGATTTCTCAAGGCCGCTGGGATTGAACGGGTGGCAGTCTCGGATCAATCAATCACGGTCACCCCCACCCCGGCCCCCCCCGGCAATTTCAAGGTAGTCGCGCTCGAGCCCTACGACACCATCATCCGCCGACTCCGCATTGATCCAATTGAATCCTCACAAGGGACTTTCGAAATCGACTACTTCACCACCGGCCGCCCCAACGATCTAGCCACCGACGCTGACGGTGCCCCCGATGCGGATGAACGGCTCTGGAACAGAAATCCCTACCTCGCGGAAAATCCCGCCGCCAATGCCGATGGAGACACTTACAGTGACATCGAGGAAATGATCATGGGGAGCGACCCCGATGACAGGGCCAGTTTCATTTCTGTCAAACTCGACGCCGATCCAAACACCGCCGGAATGGCAGCCACCGCATGTTCTACCGGATCAGGGTCCGGATATCGTCAACCGCCGCCGCTGCCAGCCGACCCATCTATTTTCAGCCATAAATTCACTGGGTCACTGAGCACCCATCCGGGAGTCGCACTAAGATGCGACACGACACCCAGACTGGAGCTGGCTAGTTTTTTTTGCAGGGCGATCTCATCTCCCTAAAAACCCGGCGAAGACCCTCTCAGGCTGCACCGTTTTCCGGCCTGCCACCGGCCTCGAAAATCTCCACTAAAATCCTAACAAACCATCAAAAATCCATGAATCCCCGCACACTCACTCCTCCCCTCCCGCAACCTTTCTCAATCCAAGCAACCGTCTAACCACCCAAAAAAGCAATCACTTTGAATTATGAAAACCATTAGAAAAGCAACGAGAGTTCAGTTCGGCATGTTGGCCGTTGCTGCGCTTGTATCCACCTTCGCCAGCACTTCGTCGGCGCAGACTTTGGTTGGCCGTTGGATCACCGGGTCCGAGAGTTTGACTGACACGTCCGGCTTCCGTGCACCGGGCACGCACGATGGCGTAGCGGTTGGCAGCAACGCTGCCGCATTGGCCTATTCGATCGATGTGCCGGCCGGTTTCTCCGGTAAATCGCTCGATCTAACCGCGAACAATGTCGGTGTGCTAATTGGCAACAGCAAGGTCGGGAATACGGGCTACACGAATACTTTCGACACGCTTTTGGCCAACCAGTTTTCGGTGGCCTTCTGGGCCAAGGGCTTTCCGGGTGTTTGGGGACCCTTTGTCTCGAAGAACGGCGAATCCAGCGGCTTTCAAGTGCGCCGCTACAGCACTGGTACTAAGTCAACATTCTCGCTGCGCGGCACGCCAGGCGCGGATGATCCGGGTGGATCGGTGAACATCAACGATGGCCTCTGGCATCATTTCGCGGCGGTCTGGGATGGCACGCTCGGCACGCGCAAGCTCTATGTGGACGGAACGCTCGACTCTAGCATCAACCTGACTGGCGACACGGGCCCTTGGGCCGATCCGTCTGGCAGTGCGCTGGGTTTGGGAGTCCGGGATAATGCCGGCTTGGGAAGCTATTTTGCCGGAAAATTATACGATGTGCGGGTTTACCAAGGTCCCTTGACGGTTTCGCAGGTTAGCGTGTTGTACACGGGCGGTGCGGTTGCTGCGGATCTGCGCTGGGACACAGGGGATGGGAACTGGGATGCAGCCACCGCGAACTGGAAGCTTCTGAGCGGCGGAGTTAATAGGAATTATGCGGAATTCGACTCGGTGACCTTTGATGACACCAACACCGGCATCAGCCCGCTGACCGTCACCCTGACCGCCCGCCGCACGCCCGCCAGTGTGACCGTCAATGCCACGAAAGACTATATCCTTACCGGTCAGCCAATCGCCGGCCCCACACCGCTAATCAAAAGTGGTTCCGGCACGCTGACGCTGTCCGGTGCCAATACCTACGGTGGCGGCACGACCGTCAACGGTGGGCTTCTCAAATTCATCGACAATAAAACCGGCAGCAGCAATTTCATCACCGCCGCCAATCTGGAATTCAACCTGACCAGTGGCACGACGCAATTCAACGGTGGCACCTTCAGCGGCACGGGCAACCTCATTAAAAGCGGCGCTGGACTGATGATGGTCGGCGGTCCTGGCTCACCCCAGATTTTCGCCCTCACCGGAACCGCCAGCGTCATCGACGTGCGGGGCGGTGTGCTGCGCAACGAATACGGCAACAGCGCCTATGGCGGCAACAAGGCCCGCTTGAATGTCGAAACCGGCGGGATCTTCGATGTTTGGGATGGCAACACCACCGTCGATCAGTTGACCGGCACCGGCATCATCAATAAGGGCTGGAGCAGTAATACAAGTCTCACCATCGGTGCGAATAATGGTAGCAGCACTTTCAGCGGGACGATCTATAACAATAACCTATTCCTCGGCTATGGCGGGAATGGCGGTGGCAATCTCACGTTGAGAAAAACCGGCACCGGCACCCAGACACTTGCCGGTGTGACCATCACCTCTGGCATTGATGTCACCGGCGGCACCTTGCTGCTCCAGAGCGGCACCATCAATTGTTCAGGACCAGGAAACTTCAAGGTCAACGTCGGGAACGGCCGCAACTTCATTCAGACCGGTGGATCCTTCGAAATGAATGGCTATGCCGTTGTCAATGGCGGTTCCAGTATGAATCTGACCGGCGGCACATCTGGCCTCGGTCTGGAAATGCTGCTTGGCTTTGGCGGTGGTGGTGGAACGATCCATATCAGCGGCAGCCACGTCGCTGACTGGTATATCACGCGTTTCGACACCGGCGACGCAACAGTGAATGTCACTAACGGCGGAACCCTTCGCACCGACAAGGTAAATCGAGAGGTAGCCAGCACTTCGGCAGTCCTCCGCCTCGATAACGGCACTTTGGCAGTGAGTCCGAGAAATCCCAATCTGTCACCGAATGACTGGATTCAATCCGGCATGACGGTTCTCATCGCCAACGGTGGCGCCACCTTCGACACCACCCATGGCAGCGTCACCATCCAGCGTCCCCTGCAACAGGATGGCACTTCGGGCGGCGGCCTGACCAAAACCGGCATCAACACGCTGGCTCTAACCGGCATCAACACCTATACAGGAGCCACCACCGTCACCGCCGGCACTCTGGCAGTTAGTGGCTTTGCCATTGCCGATGCGAATACACTCATCATCGACGGTGGCAAGGTAGAGCCCACCGGCACCGAAACCGTAGGCACCCTGTATTTCGGCAGCACCCAGCAAGCATCCGGCACTTGGGGGTCCACCAGTTCCACCGCCACCCACCTAAATGACACTTACTTCTCCGGGACCGGAGTGGTGAATGTCGCAAGCGGACCTGCAGGTTATGCCGCATGGATCTCCGGCTTCGTAGTAGGTGACAGCACTCCCAATGGCGACCCGGATGGCGACGGCATCGAAAACCTGCTGGAATACGTCCTCAACGGTAACCCCGGGACATCAAGCACCGCGATTCTACCGACACAAAACAGTGCTGGCGCCGACTATGTCTTCAGTTTCACCCGCCGCGCAGAGTCACCTGGAGATACCACCCAAGTGTTCCAATATGGATCCAATCTGTCGGCTTGGACGGATGTCGCCATCACCGCCGGTTCGCAGGTCGTCATTGGGGTAGCTTCTGGCGGGCTCCAACAGGTAACCGTAACAGTCCCCAAATCAGGACTCGCCTTGTTCGGTCGGTTGAAAGCAACCCAACCGTAATACATTCCGCAAGATCTCGCCCGCCGCGATATCCCGAGACAACTCAGGAGACGCGGCGGGATCGATTCCCTTCAATAAACCACCCCTCGGTGTTTAGCGCCAAATGTAGCGATCCGCTGGGGCTGAGCGGCGGCAGTAATCGATCTGCAATATTCCGCCCGCCCGTTCAGTATCACGGCGCAGTTGGCGGGTGTTTTCCTTGTGCCAGCCTTGGTCACCGCATTGAACCTAGAAAGGAAGATGGGAACCACTGATTTCACTGATTGAACTGATTTTAAAGAGGTTGGAGAGAAAGATCTGTTCACCTAAAAGGTGAGTGAAAT
>JAYTEI010000431.1:0-5259 GCA_043735445.1 Akkermansiaceae bacterium
TTCATCGAGCATCTCTTCAGCGTCCAAGCGCACGACTATCTGTTATTTTTCACCAACACCGGCCGCATGTATGTCGAGCGGGTGTATCAACTTCCGGAAGGCTCGCGCACCGCGACCGGGCGCAGCATCCAAAACGTGCTCAACCTCCAGCCCGAGGAGAAAATTGCTGCATTGCTCCGTCTGGAACGCAAGGTGGACGATGATGGCAATGACATCACCTTCCGCGAGGATGCCGGCTTCGTCTTCTTCGGCACGCGCACTGGTAGGGTGAAGAAAACGCCACTCAACGATTTCCGCAACTACAGGCAGGCGGGCCTGAACGCCATCGTTCTTGAGCAAGGCAACGAGTTGATCGGCGTTCGCCTCACCTCCGGCTCGGACAATGTTCTCCTCGTAACCTACAAGGGGATGAGCGTGCATTTCGATGAAAACGACGCCCGCTCGCAAGGACGGGTTTCCATGGGGGTTCGGGGCATCCGCATCAAGGAAGATGATTATGTGGTGGGACTTGCCGTGGCAACGAGCGGCACCACCTTACTAATCGCCTCCGAAAACGGCATCGGCAAGCGTTCTCCTTTCGAGGACTATCGGAAAACCTTCCGGGGGGGAAAAGGCGTTAAAGCCATGAATGTCACCGAGAAGTCCGGCCCTCTGATCGGCGCGGTGACGGTGACCGAAGAGGACGAGTTGATGTTGATGACTTCCAGCGGCCAAAGCATCCGAATCAGGGTGAGCGACATCCGCGAGACAGGACGTGTCACCCAGGGCGTGAAACTCCTAACACTCAAAGCCGGCGAAAAACTCCAGGACATCTCCATCGTCATCCCCGATGGCGAGGACGGAGCGCAGGCTTTAGCCGGCGAGGATGAACCAACTGATGAACCTTCAAGCGATGACCAGGCCGGCTAAAGCCAGCGCTCCACATCAATGATTAAACCCCATGGGAAAAGGAATCTACACCCGTGGCTTCCTTCCCCACTGGGATTTTGAAAAGTCCACCCAAGCCATCACCTTCCGCCTGGCGGACTCATTGCCTGTAGAAGTCATTCAAGACTGGAATTGTGAACTTGCCACGATACCGGAATCCAGCGTTCGCGAGAAAGAACTGCATAGGCGAATCGCCAAATACGAAGACGCCGGGAGTGGCAGCGCGGTATTCACGAATCCGCATTGCGCCGTCCTCATCCAGAGCAAGCTCATCGAAGGTCATTCATCCCGATACTCCCTCATCGACTGGTGCATCATGCCGAACCACGTCCATGTCCTCATTCGACTGATGGAGAATCAATCACTCGCTGATATTGTCAAATTTTGGAAAGGCGGAAGTGCCATTGAGATCAACCGGATTCTCCAACGGAAAGGCGCACTTTGGCAGCGTGATTATTATGACCGATATGTCCGCGACCTTGATCATCTCCACGATTGTATCGCATACATTCGCAACAATCCGGTCAAAGCAGGTCTGTGTGACAAGCCTGAAGACTGGCCATTCTCATCCGCAGGAGTGAGTTGGAACGGAGCGCTGGCTTTAGCCGGCCCGAAGCCCCCGAATCCCGAACAGGCCGGCTAAAGCCAGCGCTCCACCCCTGCGGGTGGCCCCAGCGTTTCCTGCTCGAAATCCCCCCGATCACCACGCTCAGCGATGACGCGGATCTCATCCCTAACATCAGATAGGAGTGGAGCCGATAGCAGTTTTCCCAGCAACTTGCGATCATATGGCGTCAGCGGACTAGGCGTAGCAGCCGGCCGCCAATTCATCTGATAGGCTTTCACCGGCCTCGGCGTCGCTTCACGGAGTTTGAGCAGGATGTGCCAGCCCGCCGGATCGGTATCCCCGAAATGACAGTGGGGCAACGCAACCGGCAGCTTTTCCAACAGTTCCCGAAATGCCGGAGTGGGAAACGAAGTGGCCGCGATGAGCGTGCGGCGGTCGTGATTCGCGGCGGCGTATTGCCGGAATGTCGTCTTGCGGTTCTCGATGCTCAGCAACCGCTCCGCGCTGGTGGATACCGACGAACAGCGCGCCAGATCGGCGGCGGAAATGAGCACGTTCGTCAGCCCGTCGAAGTCATGAATGGTGCCGTCCGGAAAATGCAAACAAACCGGCCCGTGCAATTCGACATGCGAATCTCCCGCGACGAGACCTAACGATTTCAGGAAAATTTCCGTTCCAAACAAACGCGCCAAGCCGGATTCAAAGGTCCGCTGGTGGCGTTCAAGCTGTTTCGAGTCCAGCCCGAGGTCCACACTTGCCGCCCGAATCAGGGTGCCCGGCGGCCACTCGCGCTCGCTGAGCTTCCTCACCACATCCAGCAAATACCGCAAGGTCTCGGGATGGTTCCAGTTGAACGGACGGAGTGAACGGCCTTGCGCAAATGCCGTCCGCAGGCTCGTGCATAGATCCGCCCATTTGTTAGCAAAACGGGAGTGCCCGCGCTGCGAAAACTCCGCGACGATTTCCAGCGAGTTCGCCAGTAAAACCTCACCCGCCGTCCCGCCGAAGCGCTCGATCAACCACGGCTCGGAAGCCAGCGGCAGCGTGACGCGTTCGATTAGATATTTCCGGTAGCGGTGGTGTTTCAAAACGAGTTGTTCGCACGCTTCCGCCTCCCGCGCCGCCGTCGCCTGATCTTCCGCGCTGGTGATGTCCGCAGCTTCCAACAGCTCAATCCAATTCCGCGAAAACGCCCGGCTCGCCCCCGCCACCCGCTTGCCGCGGGCGGCGTGCCATTGCCGGTGCAGTTCGGCGAGCCATCTGGGAGTCTTCATCTTCTTACGTAGTCCCGCCTTCAGGCGGTCTTGGGAGTAATGCAAGACCGCCTGAAGGCGGAACTACATGCGAAGAGCTTCATGACAAGGCCTCCACTAACCGGTCCCGATCCACCTTCACCACCCAGTTCTCGATGTTGGTGATTTGCCCGCTCTTCTCGTCGTAAGTCCGCTCGACACGGCATTGCACCACGGTTTCCGCGTGCTGGATCATCGTCGGCAGGCGGTCTTCAGGAAATGCCATGATCAGTTGCAGGCCGAAATTTCTAGCAAGATCGAGACACGAATCGATGCGGTCGCCGGAGAGCTTCGAAAACGCCTCGTCCATGATGACGATGCCGAGATTCTTCCGCGACTCGCGCGGACCGAGGTCATAAACGCGCTGGAAAGCCGCGAGCATCGCGACGAAAAACGGTGCCTGGTTCTCGCCGCCGCTTTGTTTCCTCGCGTTGCGGTTGAGGGAAATCGCCGCGCCCTCACCCTTGCCGGTCGGTGTGGCTTGGATGTCCCAGTGGTGATAGTAGCGGTAATCGAGCGCCCGCTGCTGGCGCGGGTCTTCGGCGTTTTCGATGGCGGCCATCAGCGCGGCTTTGGCTTTTTCGATTTCCTCCTTCGCACCGCTGGCGAAAAGTTCGAGGCCGGGATTGAGGCCTTTTTCCACCAGTGCCCAAATCGCGCTGTGGCTGCGGTCCGCCTTCATCGAGAGCTGATAGCGCCAGCCGCCGATGTCGTGGTCCATCGCCCGGTTGAGTTCGCGCTTCGTGCGCTCGGCCTCGTCTAACTTTTCCTTCAGGACATCGAGCACCTGGTGTTGGAGCCGGTCCTCCCATTGCTTCCGGGCGTCCTCCGCTTCCGCCATGTAGCGATCCAGCTCGTGGGTCTCCAGCTCGATCCGGCGGGCGTCGTAGCGCGAGTTCTCGTCATCGCCGGGATCAAAAGCCTCGGCGGTTTCCGGGTGTTTCTCGGCGAGGGCGTGGCGCTCCAAGTCGCGGTCATAACGGGCCTTGTCGGAATCAGATTCCCGGATGCGCGCCATTTCCGCGGACGCATCGAGGCGCTGTTGCCAGCGGGGAAATTGCTGGCGTGCGGCAGCGATGAGTGCGGAAATCTCCGCATCGCGAATGCCTTCGAGCGACTCGCGGCTGAGCTGGCGCTCGGCGAGCGAAGCCGCTTCATCCTCTATCAGCGCGGCCATGCTGTCCTGCAAGACACGCTCCTGCTGGGCGAATTTCTCGATGCTGTGAGCGAGGCGTCCAGTGCGTTCGATCACGCCTTGGAAGGTTTTCTCCAACACCCGGAGTTTCTCCACCGTCGCCTCGCGCTCGGGCGTGGCGAGCAGCCGGATGGTCTCGTCGAGCTGGGCGAGTTCCTTGCGCAGGCGTGGTAAATCCCGCAGCTTCGAACTGCCTGCGGGCGGCTCCGCTTTGTCTAACGTCCATTGTGCGCCGCGATGCAGGAAGGTCCGCCAATCTTCGCGCAGCCGCAGATGACGGGTGAGTTCTTCCTTCACTTCGGCAAGTTCATCCTGGCGTAAAGTGCGCAAGCGGCGCAGGCCTTCCTCGCCGATGGTGAACTCCTTGGCGGGCTGGAAATGCTGGCGATGCGGCGGATCCTTGAGCCAGCCGTCCTTGGAAAAAGCCCGGGGATGCGAGTCGAGCTGGCTGACTTTTTCCACCGCGATCAGGTCGCCGTAAAGGTGCTGGAGATAGGCTTTCGCGAGGTCGTGCTTGGTTTCAAAAAACGCGGCGACCGTCCCCGGCTTCGCGTCCTTCGAACCGGAGATTTCTCCAGGATGAACCAGCGGTTCGTCGATGTGCCCGATGCGGCGGGCCTGGTCCCAAGCCGCTTTGAAATCTTCCGCCAGCACTGCACCGCGTTTGTTTCCTAGCAGCGATTCCAGCAATGGCCACCACGGCTCGGCCTCGGCCTTCACCTCAATGACACGACCGAACGCATCGGCACGCTGGCCGCGGGATTTCAACGCATCTAGCAGCGGCGACGGCGCGGCGCTGCCCTTGTGATCGAGATCATCCAGCTCCCGGCGCAGGCGGGATTCGCGGTTTTCGAGCACCTTGATTTCCTCGTCAATCGGACGAAGTCGCTCGCGGGCATCATTCACTAACGATTGATAGATGCGAGGCATCCGTTGGGCGGCATCCAAGGCGGCAGAGTCGTCAGACTCCTGCATTTGCTTGAGCCAAGCCGCAGCGGACTCCGGTTCTTCCAGCCCGAACTCCTGGGCGAGCCGCAGCCATTGTTTCCAATACTGCGTGCGGTCGTGGAGAAACTGGCGGGCGGATTTCTCAGTCTCGCGCAGCGCGTCAAGCTCGCGGGCAACCTCATCCCGGTGGCTGCGATCCTCAGCGAGGCGGGTGATCTGGAGATCATTTCCCGCAACGAGGCGGATCTTCGCGAGTTGTGAATCGAGTTCGTTGCGTTCGCCCAGCGCGGACTCGTAATCGGCGCGGGTCTCGGCATTTTGTGATCGGA
>JAYTEI010000432.1:0-2345 GCA_043735445.1 Akkermansiaceae bacterium
CGATGCCGACGGCTCGCTGATGGGCCTCTATCGGAAGAGCCACATCCCGCAGGATCCCGCGTTCGAGGAGAAATTCTATTTCACCCCCGGCGACAGCGGCTGGCCGGTGTGGGAAACGCGCTTTGGAAAAATAGGGGTGCTCATTTGTTGGGACCAATGGTATCCCGAAGCCGCCCGCCTGATGGCCCTCGGCGGCGCGCAAGTGCTCGTCTATCCCACCGCCATCGGCTGGCTGCCCGAGGAAAAACCCACCCTCGGCGCTGCCCAACATTGCGCCTGGGAAACCGTCCAACGCGGCCACGCCGTGGCGAACGGCTGTTACCTCGCCGCCGTCAACCGCACCGGCACCCAGGACAACACCGAGTTCTGGGGCCGCTCGTTCGTCGCAAATCCCTATGGCGAACTCGTCGCCAAAGCATCCACCGACGAGGAGGAAATTCTCTATCACGACCTCGACTTCCAAGCCGTGGAAGACTTCCGCCGCATCTGGCCGTTTTTCCGCGACCGGCGGATCGACGCCTATGGCGAGCTAACGAAGCGCTGGCGGAAATGAGGCGCAGCCCGACTTCAACTCACTGCGATCACCGTGAGATTCGGCGCATCCAGCGACTCACCGACACGCATCTCTAGCAGCTTCCGATAGAGTCCACTATCTGGAGTGAGCAAGGTGATTTCTTGGTCATCGTGCATGATCACCAACCCGCCGGACGCAGGGACGAGCAGGAAAAATGCGGTCTCGCCATTCAGCGCTACTTCCACCAACGCCCCGGCGTCGATGGCGTCGTCCATTTCAAAATCTGGCAGAGTGAGCGCCTCGAAGATCCGCACGGATTCGGCGAGTCCATCGACTTGCCGCGCCTGGCCGGCTGCCAGATAGGATGCCTCCAAACTACGAGTGTCGTATTTCCCCTCCGCCTTGCTGCCGGGGTCGGTGGCGGCGGCGTGAGCCTCGCACGCCGCTTTGGAAAGGCGATCAAGACGGGCGCGGAGTTCGGCACGGATTCGGGTGAGGATGGCGGGTTTCATCAGCGGGCGGCGAGTCTTGCACGGGACTGGCCGCGATGCCAAGCTTCCGCCATGCTAACCGTTTATGGCTACCAAAAATGCAGCACCTGCCGCGACGCGCACCGCTGGCTCGACGCCCGCAGCCTCGTCTATCAGGTGAAGGCCATCCGCGAAACTCCACCGACTCCCGCTGAACTGGCGACCGCGCTCAAGGCCATGGGCGGCGACCTGCGGAAGATTTTCAACACCTCCGGCATGGACTACCGCGCCCTCGGCTTGAAGGACCAGCTCCCCACACTGAGCGAAGCCGCCGCCTTCGAGCTGCTCTCAAAAAATGGCAACCTCGTGAAGCGGCCGTTTCTGATAGGCGATGACAAAGTGTTAGTCGGCTTCAAAGAACCCGAGTGGGAGAAAGCGCTTGGTTAGGCGGAACTCTTTGCCTTCACTTTCACGCGAAGAGCTCCGCCCTACATCCGGCAGAGCAGGAGCAGCCATGGGCGCGAGCAGAGCATCGCGCACTCCGGGTGGCCCGTTTTACTGGCGACTCATCGACTGCGCGTTCGGGGTGATCGGCATCATCCCGTTGATTTACTGCCTCAAGCTGGCAGTTCTCTGAGGCGTGGTGCCTTGGCTGTCACCCGGGAATTTGCTTGGGGCGTCCGGCGGATTCCGCGCATGATTCCCTGACTGATGAACCGCTCAGGAAAACTTCACGCCCTGCTGTCCACCGCCCGGGTGGCGAATGTCCCGAGCGTGGTGAGCAATGTGTGGCTGGGGGTGATGGTGGGGATGTTGCGTGCTGATGCCGGACTAGCAGACAGAGTGGAAGGCGTGGCGGCGGTGTTGGTCCTGCCGTTGGCAGGAGTGTTGCTCTATCTATCAGGAAATTTTTTCAATGACTGGATGGACCAAAAATGGGACCTGAGTCATCGGCCGGAGCGGGCACTGCCGCGAGGGCTTTTCCGGCCGGGTCTGTATGCTGGGCTTGCGCTAATGCTGGGAATGCTGGGCGTGGGGTTGGCGGCGTGGACGAGCCTCATGAGCGGAATGGTGGCGGCCGGGATAGGATTCTGGATTGTGGTTTATACGGTGCTGCACAAGCGGACGGCGTGGGCGGTGATCCCGATGGGGCTGTGCCGGGCGCTGCTGCCAGTGATGGGCTGCGTCGCGGTTTTTCCATATATAGATGCTGTCTGGCCGGCGTCTTGCGCACTGCTTTGCTACATCATGGGGCTGTCGCTGAGTGCGAGATACGAGTCGATGGCGGAGCCGCCGCGGCGGGTCGCGGTGATGGCACGGGGGCTTTTACTGGGAGCGGCGGTGCTGGTGGCTTGGGGAAA
>JAYTEI010000433.1:0-11392 GCA_043735445.1 Akkermansiaceae bacterium
TGTGCTCCCCTCCGTTTCGTTCGCCGTTTCGCGCGGGCTGATGGAACTGCGGTCGCTTTTACGAGATCCTTCGGAGACAGACTCGGAGCGAGACGCTCCTGAGCACGGCCTGCGGCGAGACGCCGCAGCCACGGAGGACGAGTCGGTGATCGGGAGTATTGTTTCCGGGCAGCGGGAGGAGCTGGAGCGGGAGATCGGGGAATTGAAGGAGGAGGCGGAGCGGATCGCCGGGGAGGCGAGGGAGCTGGTGGGGGAGGTGCCGTTTTGAAATGTAGTCGAGGACTTCAGTCCGGTCTGGCGTGGCAGAGAAGACGGACTGAAGTGCTGGACTACTTTTGAAGAAGACGAGTGGGTGGGAAGAAAGTGATGAGTTCAGTCTCGTTCCTTTCACTCCTCATCGGCTTCGCGGACGAGACGTCCGCGCCCCTTATTTCCCAACTGCCACGGACACTGCAATGGCTCCAAGCGCCAAGGTTCCGAAAATCCCCATCACCAATCCGAAAATCGCCCGGCCCATGCCGTGTTTCACTTTGGCGGTTAGAGTGCTGCGGCGGATGTCGCGGATGGCAATGATCGAGATGATCACAGACAGTGGTGCGGGAATGAGCACTAGCGAAAACAATCCGAGGTAGCCCGCCGCAATCGCCCAACCGGAGCGACCGACCGGAATCAGCAAGCGAATACCGGCATCGTCGCCGATCCCACCAGACGAAGGTGGTGGTGGAAGCGGCGGCGGCACGGGATGACTTGGCGTGGTGTAGGGATCTTCGTTCACGTAGGAGATGATAGATATATCTTCGCCAGTGAACGAGGACAGACTTTTAGAACATCAACTTACCAATCCCTGGCCATTAAAAGAGTTCATTAAATTCAACGCTTGGTGATATCTATTTCAACACATTTCGCGGGAGCTAACTTCTGAATGCAAGCTACGCCTCGTTATAACAAAAAGGTCGGCAAACGATGAAGTTTGCCGACCATGAGTGGATCAATTCTACATCAGGCGGCTTGTATTTAATTCATAGGCGTAGCGGCAATCTGAACTCACTACCTCGACAGACAGGATATGCACCATCACGGCCTTTCCGCTCTGCCGAAGAATTGAAACGAAGACGTTCTGAGAGAATCTGGAGTGGATCTCAGCCAAACAGCCCGGAGACGTCGGCGGACGGGAGGTCGTGTGCAGCGGCGACGGGCAGGCAGGTGAGCATGCCGCCGAAGGTGTTGATCCCGCCTAACAATTCCTTGCGCGTTTGGCAGGCAGCTTCGAGTCCCTTGTCGGCGATGAGCATCGTCCATGGGTGGGTGACGTTATTGAGTGCTTGGGTGGCAGTGCGGGAGTAGGCACCTGGCATGTTAGCGACGCAGTAATGGAGGACGCCTTCTTCCTCAAACGTCGGGTTGTCGTGAGTGGTCGGGCGGGTGGTTTCGGCGCAGCCGCCTTGATCGACGGCGATGTCCACAAACACGCTGCCATGCGGCATGAGCCGGAGCATTTCGCGGGTGATCAGCTTGGGAGCCTTGGCCCCAGGGACTAACACCGCGCCGATGACTAGATCGACGCGTGGCAGCAGGTCGGCGAGGTTTGCCTCGTTTGAAAAAACGGTGTGCGAACCCATGGTGATGTCGAGAAACCTCATGCGCTCGAAGTCCACTTCTAGGATTGTGACGTCGGCGCCGATGCCGGTGGCGACGCGGGCCGCATTCACCCCGGCGGTGCCACCCCCGAGGACCACCACTCGGCCTGGCGCGACTCCGGGCACCCCGCCTAACAACGAGCCGCGACCGCCGCAATGTCTGGCGAGATGATAGGAGCCGACGATTGCGGACATCCGCCCGGCGATCTCACTCATCGGCTCTAACAATGGAAGATGGCGGTTCACCTCGATGGTCTCGTAGGCGATGGCGGTGCAGCCGGAGGCCATCAGGCTTTCGGTGAGTGGCTTGTTCGCCGCGAGGTGGAGATAGGTAAAAAGCAGGTGATGAGGCTCTAGCAGGGCGACTTCAGACGGCTGGGGTTCCTTCACCTTGATGATCAGCTCGGCACTGGCGAAAATGGCTTCCGGGCCATCGAGAATTTTCGCGCCGGCAGCTAGGTATTGGGCATCTGGATAGCTCGCGCCTTCGCCCGCGCCGCGTTCGACAAACACGCGGTGACCGCGTTTCACCAATTCTGCCACGGAGCCTGGGACCATACTCACTCGATTTTCTTGCGCTTTGATTTCTTTCGGGATGCCGATGTCCATGTCGCGCGAATCCTAACGAGGGTGGCTGGATTGGCTATTCCAAAGCTCGCGTGACGAGTGCAAAGTGATGAAATGATTGGGCAGCGCGTTGACAGCCGGGGGGAGTCTGCACCATAAAAACCCATGGTTTTGTGTCGTGGTTTTCTGGCCCTCGGGGCGGCGCTTTTGTCGCTGGGTTGTGGAAACATGCAGAGCGGCGGAAACTGGCAGGCGGCAGTGGACCGCCAAGCAGGACAGCTCGGCTACCGCAACTGGATCGTCATCGCGGAAGCTTCATTTCCTGCCCAAAGTCGGCCTGGAACCCGCCAGGTGACGGCCTCGGTGGACGTTCCGGAGGCGCTCGACTATGTCCTTAAAACTCTCGAACAAACCGAAAACGTCAGGCCGCAAGTGTACGTCACTCGTGAGCTGCGGGCGGTGGAAAACGACTTCGCGCCCGGCATCGACGATCTCCGTAAACGCCTTAAAGCCGCACTCCATGGCCACGAAACCACCGAGCTTGAGCAGCAGTCGTTGCTGACTCTGCTAGACGATGCCAACCGCAGCTTCGACGTGCTGGTCATCCGCACGACCACCGCGCTGCCTTACACCTCAGTTTTTCTCGAACTCCAGCCGGGATATTGGGATGTCGATTCGGAAACGCGGCTGCGCGAGCGGATCGAACGGGAACGCATGCAAAAAATCGTGCGGCCCTTCTAGGTTTGTGCATTCTCCCTGCGTGACCCCCAAAGCCGAAGAACTCCGCCTAGAACGTGAAGCAGCATGGATCGGCGATGCCGTCCTCGCCCTATTTGCCCGCCAATTTGTCCTGCGCGAGCGCAATGCGATGGACGGCGAGTGGTTCACTCGCCTGACTTCTAACGATTTCCTCAGCGCCTTCGGCAACCCGACTCGGGTAGAAGCCTCGATCGGCAGACTCTATCAAGCGGACGGCCTCGACGCCGCCTTCGCTTGGATGGATGCCGAACTCATCCCGCTGTTCCGCAAACAGATCGCCAAAAAGAGTTAGAGCCTTATTCCGATGGCCAACGACTCACCGCGGTGGACTTTGGGGAACTTGGTCGATTTCGAGCAAGCGCTCGCCACACCCACCGGCACCCCGCCCGCCGTTAGAGTTGCCGTCGTCGCGGCCAGCCGCGGACTCGAGGCCGCGGCCGCCCGGCGCGCGGGCTTGCGGGTCTGGCTTGCGGAAATGAAGGAAACCGCCGCCGGGCGGAAATTTTCCGCCGCGCTTTCGGTCGTCGGCGGCGGGTTGTCGCTCGTCACATTTCTCGGCGGGATTTCGGCGGTGCTTGGGATGTTAGAACGCGCGCGCGGGGGCATCAACGTGACGCTGTTCCTCGCGATTCTAATCGGCGGGCAATGGCTAGTATTGATTTTAGCAGCCGTCGCCTGGCTCGTCCGGCGGCGGGCGGCGGAGAGCTTCAGCAGCGTGCAAGCTGTCGCAGGCAGACTCGCCCGCCGCCTCGCGGGCAACCGCGACGATGCTTGGTGGAACCGTCTGATGGATACCGGCGGCGCACCCCGCGCGGCGGTTTTGTGGCGGCTTGCCCGCTTGGTGCAAGCAGCGGGTGTTAGTTTCAACCTCGGCATCCTGTGCGGATTGGCCGGGCTGGTGCTGGTGAAACACGTCGGCTTCTATTGGGAAACCACCACCGAGTTGGCGATGCGCTCGGCACTGGAGACCTCGGTGAGATTTCTATCAGCACCGTGGGCCGCGTGGTGGCCGGATGCCGTGCCCAGTGCGCGGGTGATCGAAGCCTCCCGCTGGCTGCCGGGCCGCGACGCTGGCCTTGCGCCCGGCCCTGCTGCGTGGTGGGAATTCCTGCTAGCGGCCACGCTGTTCTGGGGTCTGCTGCCACGCGCGATCCTCTGGACTCTCGCCGGGCACGCAGGCCGCCAAGCACTTGCTCGCCTCGATTTCCAAGGTCGCCATCACCGCGCCCTGTGGCGTGAAATCACCGGCACTGACCGGATAGAAACTGACGAATTGCCGCTCGACGGTGTGCTGGTGCTCGACGTGGGCGGCTGCGGACTAACAGCGGAAGCGCTCCGCCCGTTTCTCCTGCGCCGACTTCGCGTGCATCTCGCCGCGTGGCTGCCGGTCGCTGTGTTAGATGCCGGTGCCGAGGACGAAGCCGCCCGTGCGCTGGCCAAGGCTCCTGCCGGAATCGTCCTGCTGGCGGAAGGTTGGTCACTATCACCTGCTAGAATGCTCGCGCTGCATGGCAAGGTCCGCTCCAGCGCGGGCGCGGAAACGCCGGTCAAGTTCCTCGTCGCCAATGTCGGTGCCGACCATCAGCCCGCCGCGCCGACGGCGGAGGAACGCCGCGAATGGACGCGCTTCGTGGACTCGTTGCGCGATTCCGCAGCGGAGGTTTACTTTTTCGAAATCCCTCAAGTCGGCTTGTAGAGCTCCGCAAAAACCATCGTGCCGGTGGCGGTGTGGAGGGTGCTCACCACGATCACGTCTGCGGTGGAACCGATCTTGGGTGCGGCGTGGTTGGCGACGATCATGGTGCCGTCCGGCAAATATCCCACGGCTTGGTGTTCTTCTTTTCCCGGCCGGACAAGGGCAATGCGGATACGCTCACCCACCACCACATCGGGTTTCAGAGCGTCGTCGAGTTCGTGGATGTTGAGCACGTCCAGCCCTTGGATCTTGGCGACCTTTGCGAGATTTTCATCGACGGTCATCAGCCGCGCCCCTAGCAAGCGGGCCGTTTCTATCAGGCGGGTATGATGAATTTCCGACTCGCCGTTGGTGGCGGTGTCATGGATGGAAATCTGGATGTCCGGTGCCTTTTGCATTTCCTCCAAACTATCCAAACCCCGCTGCGCCCGCTGACGATCTGCGTTTGAGCCGGTGTCCACCCGCGCCTGCAAATCATCGAGCACGAAGCGCGGAACGATCAAACGCCCGTGAAGGAAGCCCGAACGGAAGATGCCTAACACCCGCCCGTCCATCACCGCATCCGCGTCTAACACCACCGGTTGGCCGGAAGAAGAATCCTGGCGGAACCGCACGTAGGGAATGATGAAGGCGAAATCATCGCGATTGCTGCGCAGCGCCAGTACCGCCCCGAGAAAGCCGAGACTGGCGAACAAAGTCACATTGACCGTCAAGCGCAGCACATCCAGCTCCACCCCCGAGACCCCGCTTTCGGTCATGAGCTTGTCGCGAAATGCCAACTCTAGCAGACTCGAAATTTCCACCCGGGTAAGCAACCACGCGCAAAACAAACCGACCGCGAGACCGAAGCTGGCCGTGGAAAATCCGCGCAAGGTGAAGCCCTTCATCAAGGTCTCGATCCAGATGAAAAATGCAGCCACTCCGAGGCCACCTATCAATCCGTTGCTGATCGAGATGTCGATGAGTCCCTTGGTGCTCAGGGCGATCGCCACTCCCGCCGCTTCGCAAATTAACAGATAGGTGAGACGCGCGACGTTGACTGACGGGTTAGAAGCCATAGCAAATTTTGTCCCGCAGCCTTCCCGACTCCTCCCATTTCAGCAAGGCGAAAGCGGGAGTGCGCTCCACCGCATCGCTATCACTCCGTCTTGGCAATTGGCGTCGTTTCAAGATCGCGGTAGAAATTTAAAATCGCAAACTGGCGAATTGCTGCCACCTTGCCCCGAGAGAAACGTGAACCACCATGAAAGTCATCGTGAACTTGAGCCGGGAAGAAACACTGAAAGCGCGTTACAATCAGCCGCGCATCAGCTTGGAAGAACTGCGGCAACAGGAGGAGGAGCACCGGCAAGCCAGCGAAGAGTTCTTCAAGGCCGCCAGGAACGCGACCTTGAAATCTGGGCCAAAGAAAACGGTTGCTGGCTGATTGTGGCCGAGGTGCTCGAAGGATTTGTCAAAGGGGGTGAGGAGCATTGAACGCTGCGCGGGGATCATGTGTATCACAAAGCCACCTACCCCGGACGTTCTGGTTTCACGGTCATAGACGTGAACGGCCAGCCAACTCTAACGCACGCGCTGCCGGGTGAGTATTTGAACCGGCTCCTGCTCGCCAACGAGACTTTCGCTGAGGACATCCGCCTCGTAGGAGTTACGCGCGAGAATGGCGGACTCGTCATTCTGACTTCACAGCCCACGGTCGTCGGCACCGCCTGCGACCGCGAGGAAATGGTCACTTATTTCAAAGCCCGGCACTTTGACCTGATTCCGAATTTCTCCGCTGGTTATCGCGGCTCACTTTCCTTTTATCGCGATCTCGATCAAATGGCGGTCTTCGACGCCCACCCCGCCAACTTCCTGCGGGATCGCAACGGAATCATTCTGCCCATCGATGCGGTTCTGCTGCGGGCCGATGATGACCTCGCAAGTTTGATAGGAGCGCTTCTGAAACCTTGAAGAAATGCACGAGGCGGGACGCTTCCTGCAACGACCTGCCGGAAGTCGCGGCAGCCACCTTCACTCCTGCTCGTCCGCCGTCGCCTTGATGTCGGTCAGGGCGGCGATGAAATCCCCGAGAATCTCGGCGGGCACCATGACCGTGTCACGATTTCCGCCGACGTCTTCGGTGATCTTCACGACCATGCCGCGCGAGTTCTGTTTGAGATCGAGATAGAACGTCTTCCGATCTGCCAGAATTTTTTCGGTATGTAATAAATCACTTTCCACTTTGACCTCCGGTGTTATTCAACCCAGCCGTAGAGTCGATAGCAGTCCTCTGATGTCAATTGAATTTCTTGACCCGGCGCGGTCAGCAATGTGCCATCCCGGCTTGCTTCATGCGTGACCTTCTTCCACCCGACCGGCCCGCGCTGGTGCTTGCGCCGATGCAGGACGTGACCGACCTGCCGTTCATGCGGATCATCGCGCGGCGGGGTGCGCCAGATTGGTTTGTGACCGAGTATTTCCGCGTCCATCCCGACTCCTGCCTGAACCGCTACATCCTCCGCTCCATTGTGGAAAATGAAACGGGCCGGCCAGTATTCGCGCAGATGATAGGCCGGGATTTAGAGAGCCTCATCCGCAGCGCGCGGGAGTTGGCGAAATACCCGATCGCCGGCATCGACCTCAACCTCGGCTGCCCCGCGCCGATCGTCTGCCGCAAGGACGCGGGCGGCGGACTGCTGCGCAACCCGGAAACCATCAACCGCCTGCTAGGCTCTCTGCGCGAGGCGATCCCCGGGAAATTCACCGTGAAAACGCGGCTTGGCTACACCTCGGACGATGAGTTTCCGGCGTTGCTGGAAATTTTCCGGAGCCATGCCATCGACGGTCTAACCATCCACGGTCGCACCGTGGTTGAGCGCTATCAAACGCCGGTCCACCCCGACCGCGTGCGTGACGCTGTGCAAACGATGCCCTGCCCGGTGATTGCTAACGGCAATGTCGTCGATGTCCAAACGGGCCTCACCTATCTGGCGCAAACTGGCGCGGCGGGCCTGATGATCGGCCGCGGCGCGATCCGCAACCCGTGGATTTTCTCCCAGCTAACAGCCGCGTTCCTGGGATCGCCACCACCGGCCCCGCGCTACCGTGACTTGTGGGAATACGTCCAAGAACTCTACGACGAGATCGCCCGCGAGACGCCGAAGTTTAGTCCCCTCGCCCACGTCCAGCGGATGAAAAAAACCCTGGCCTACATCACCCACGGGCTCGACGGCGATTTCGAATACGATATGCGTCGCGCCCGCACGCCCGAGGATTTTCAAGAAATTTGCCGCACCCATCTCGACCACGACCTGCCACTCCCAGCCAAGCCACCCGTCGGCTCCAAGCTGTTCTGCGGGTTTGAAGCGCTTGGGTGAGCCGCTCTCTGTGCCTTGTAGGCTGCGCTTTGCTGCACGTGTTCCATGATGTTGATCAGCTTCACCCGCTGCTCTTCGGGTGTGGCATCCCAGGCAGAGAAGAAGCGTTCGTTGAAATGCCGGATGATATCGTCTAGCGGCGATTCCTCTTCATTGTCACCGTGATGCCCCCGCATGTTAGGATTCTCGGGTCAAGTTCGGTTTCATCGCTGTCCAGTTCGAGGTGCTGGTTGAGTCGCACGCGTTCGAGGCCGTAAGTGGATAGATCCACGCTTTCAAGAAGCTCGTCGAGCTGGTCTTTGTCCTTGATCGCCACTTTCAGCTTGGGGATCAGAAATTTGAGGAACCAGTGGAGCCTTTCCCACTCGGGTTTTGAGAACGGCATGATGCACGCAAGCTGGCCATAGAGTTTGACGAATTGCTTGGCCTTGATCTTGAAGTCGATCTTGTCTTCCTCGTCCTCAATCATGTCGCAACGAGCGACTGTTTCATCGATGATCGGGTGCAGCTTTTCGGCGTCCTCGCCGTTGAAGAAGAGGTCGTTGAATTTCTCGATGTAGTCCTCACTGTAAGGCTCCGCATCGTCGAGCGCGTCCTTGAGATCGTGGAGGACGTTGATGTCGGTTGGCTCAGTGAGCGAGGTGGCGGTGTAGAAGTCGTCGAAGGCGGCTTTGGAGCAGATCGAGCCCTCGGGATCGATGATGAAATCCTGGGCCTTGGTGAGCATGCCGCCGGAACCGCAGGCGGAATCGTAAATGGTGATGACGGGCGGGAGCTTCTTTTTCACCGGCTCGAACAGCAGGTGGATCATGAGCTGGATGACCTCGCGCGGGGTGAAATGCTCTACGGCCTCCTCGTTGTTTTCCTCGTTGAACTTGCGGATGAGTTCCTCGAAGACGTAGCCCATGCCGAGATTGGTCAGGCCGGGGAGCTTGCTGCCGTCCGGGCCGATGGCGTCGTGGTGGGAGAGCTTGATGTCCGGGGCCACGAATTTCTCGATGACGCCGTGGAGTGCGTCCGCCTCCGCCATTTTCCGGATCTGGTTGCGGAGGTCGAACTTGGAGATGTTGTAAAAGACCTGGCCGGAGGCCTCGCGGAGGCCGTCGGGATCGAGCACGGCATCCTTGGTATCCTCCAGCAGGCAGTCGATCCGGCGGAAGACGATCATCGGGAGAATGACATCCCGGTATTTCCCGCGGACGAAGACGTCGCGGAGGCAGTCGTCGGCGATGGACCAGATGAAGGAGACGATTTTATTGTGGGTGGCGTGATCCATTCATCCATTCGGACGGGATGATAGACAGGCTCTTAGGGCTAAAGAGCCGACGCTAACAGACGAGAGAACGGTGGGAAGATGAAAAATTAGTTCCCGTGATTCCACACGCCACGCGGCCAAGAGCGATCTCGCAAGCAGCTCTGGACTTGTCGCCGAGGTCACTACGGCCGCTCGAAGTGCAGGCGCAGGAAACGCAGCAGCGGATTTCCCGTGGCGATGGGATCGCGGGCGCGCAGGGTTTCGATGGCTCCGGGTGTTAGTAACTCCAGCAAGACGGGGTTCCAAGTGCTGAGGTCGGCGGATGACTCGGCGGCGTAGCTCACGTCCGGCAGATTGGCGGGGCGGGTGAAGGTGACTGATAGGCCGTTAGCATCGCGGGTGGCGACGAGTGGCGGAGTGAATTGGCGGGGGTCGCTGCCGAGGGCATACTCGGCAAGGTTCGGCCAGTTGTCGGCATCCGGATCGGCGGTTTCTGCGGCGAGACCCGCAGTTTGTTCGGCCTCGCTGAAATGTTGGCCGCGCCACGAAATCCAGTCGTTCCCCGGCGCTATTTGCGAGGATGATCCAGCAAGCAGCAGCGAGTAATTCTGGCTGCTATTCGTGAGCGTGCCGGAAAAACTAACCACCGCCTGATAGACTCCGGCGGCGGGCGGCGCGGGGATGTTGACCTGCTCGACATTGTCGGTGTTGTTGATCCCGGTAGTGGCGGGCGTATTCATGGAGGCCGGTGTCCAAGTGCCGACGAAGGGCATCACGAAGGGCAGAAAGTTGCTGCCGTTAGGGGCGACGATCTTTAAATTGAGATTGTTTACAAGCCGAGCAGTGCGGGAGTCAGAAGTGGAGGTCGCGGTGGCGGCGGGATCGGTCCAGCAGAGGGTAGCGCGGATCGGTGAAACGCCGTCCCACACAAAACTCACGCTGCGAGTGATCGTGGTCGCGCTGAGTGAGCCTTCCGCAATCCGTTGTTTCGTCGGGAAGCCTTGGTGATCAATGATCACGCCAGCGGCAGCTTGGACGTTTACTAAACCCCAGCCGTATCTGTAGTCCGGGCCGGGGTTTCCAAGATCATCGGCGGTGTGGATCAGCAGCCCTTTGAGGGTGCTCGCACGCATCGCTTGGCCAGGAAACAGGTTGCCGTATTGTTGAACTAACAGCGCCGCCGAACCCACCGCGTTGGGGGTGGCCATGCTCGTGCCACTATAATTCCCGTAGGCGGAATCGCTGCCATTGAGAGATGAGTAAAGATTGTCGCCATTCGCCACCACGTCGGGTTTGATTCGACCATCGTCGGTGGGTCCGCTTGAGGAAAAATAACTGATCGTTGCCACCGCAGGATCGCGGATTCCACCGCTGACGGCAGCGGCCACCGAGCCGATGGTTATGACATTTTTGGCAACTGCATCATAGCCGATGGTTTCAAAACCGCCGCGGTAAGTGCCGTCGCCCGCCGGGTGGAGCGCAGGATCGTAGCTAACAACCGTGGTGCCGCCGGATGACAGCGAGACGGTGTCACCTGCGTTCGGGTTGTCGCCATCATCATTTCCAGCGCTGCGGAAAATCAGATAGTATGGTGCGCTAAATGCCAGCGAGTCACTGTCGCGGGCATAGGCATTGTAGAGTCCGAAGTCAGCTTCAATAGAGGTGGCCGTGGTCCCGCTGCCATTCCACTCCCAACTGCGCGCCGGAGACCCGCCGCCATAGGTATAACTCCAGCCGCTGAGGTAACCATAACTGTGGTTCGATAAATAAATTTTCCCAGGTTCGCCGGCGTAGGTGGCACCGCGGGACGCCATCTCGGAGCTGTCGCTGTTCCAATCGTAAGTATCGACCGTCGCGGAGTCCGCCATCCCGTGGGCCGCCGCATTGACGCCCGCCGCGATCAAAGTGCCACCGACGTGAGTCGCGTGATCGACCGCCGCCGCCGCGTCCATCACCACCATCCGGCTGCCGAATTCCTGGTGACTCGCACGCGCACTGCCACCGTCCCACAAGCCGATGGTGACGCCCGCGCCATTGAGCGAATACGGGGAAACTCTCAGCAGATTGGCTCCCGTAGAAATGGCGGCATTGACATTATTCGTCGTGAAATAAAGCGGAC
>JAYTEI010000434.1:0-2342 GCA_043735445.1 Akkermansiaceae bacterium
GTTCCTTCGGATCGGGATCCGGTCATTTCCGCGACCACCACCGCCGCGCTGACGCTTAATCTGCCGGTTGGAAACGACCGCGAACAATGGGAATGCGTCGAACCTGCGGATGGAAGGATCTGGCTCCAACCCGAAGCCGGGCGCGCTTGTTGGATCCGTTCCGTAACATCGGGCCTTTGTCTGAAACCGCAGAATGGCAATCTATCGCCAGCCACTGCGGTCGTTCAGACTCCGGCGGATGGCCCCGCAAGCGAATGGAAGTTCGAAGCCGTGGACGCCTCGCGCTTCCGGATAAAACATCCGCTGTCCGGCCTCGTGCTCAACATTTCCGGCACCACCGGGTTGCCAATTCTCTGGACTGACAGCACCACGGCAAACTCCAGATTCCACCTCGATGCGATCGACAAAGATCCGCTGGTATTGGCATGGTCTCACGACCTCGGAGTGAATGTCGTTCAAACGGTGAACCCGCTATCGACCGTCACCTACACCGTGACTGCGACTCGCGGTGGCAAGTCGATCGCGGCCAGCACAAAAGTCATCGTCAGCGAGACGTTTGACGAGTGGTCCAACCGGTGGTTCGGCCCCGGATCAACACCGGATCCCAAGGGCGATGTTGAGGGCGACGGAAGATCCAACCTACTCGAATACGCCCTTGGAACCGATCCACTGAGTTATGATACCGCCGGCTCGATGCAGATCGGCGCAGGGGGCAAACTGGAAATTTCGTGGCCCAAATCAAGGGAAGCGCTCGGGATTTGGGGTATCGAATGGTCCGCCGACCTGACCAACTGGACCCCCCAACCAAATCCCACGATCCTCATCGATGATCGTCCTGATCGAATCACAGCCAATGTCGCTCCGGCGGCAGGGCGAATTTTCCTCAGACTGCGTTTCACGCCTTCGCCATCAATATGAGATCGCGAAGTGCTTTTGCTTCAGATCCGAAGGTGCCAGCGATTCCACATGTCCGTCGGCAAAAAGGAAGTGCCCTTTGCCACGATTGCGAAACGCAGGTAGGCCGGCACCGGAATCAGTTTTGAATTCCGCAATTCTCCTTGGCAGTGTGATTGGGCGCCCTGATGCCGCCGGGTTCGCCATGGGCGGATTGTCCCAAGTGTTTCCGGTGGGATCGCCCCGCAGTCCCCACCAGATGATCATCGAGTGCCCGTATGGCGCTGTGGCAGATCTGGGAAGCGCGTCGCCGAGAAGAATCTGTTGGCTGGGACGACTGAGTTTGATGGGCGTCACGCGGTATTTTATGGCCGCATCTGCACCCTGTCCGGCGAAGTCCGGGAAGATCATCGGATTGACCGCGTAGTTGCTGATGGCTTCAGAATTAAACTGTGGTGGGATGGATTTCGTCACGGTAGGCGCGAGAAGAATCTTGTCCTGTTTGGCGGATCCGCCGGTGACCTGCGCAACCACCAGGGTGGCCCAGGATTCGCCGGTGGACGAATTGTATCCGGCCGGCAATCCTCCGTTGTCGTCCTGAAGCGTCAGCATCACGCTCCCCAGATTGCGGAGATTTGCGATATTGGCTGTCATCAGGGCGCTCTGTTGAGCCCGCTTGATTCCAGCGAAACCCAGCGCACTCAGCACCGCGATAATCACCAGCACCACCAGAATTTCAACCATGGTGAACCCGTCTGGTGTTGTTGTCTTCGTCAGATCTTTTTTTGAATTGGTCATGAGGTGCATTTAATCATGAGCTCCCCGGCATGCCATAGTCGAACTTTGCAATCTGCTTGTCCGGAATGATCAATCGGCAGCTTCCGAGTTCACGAATATCGAGGAGTGACAGCCATCCCAATCGCTGCGGAAACGACCCGGTGTGATGTTTTCGGATTCCTTGAAAATACGCGAGAAATGAGATGCCGTTGCGAATCCGCAGGCGCTCGCAATCTGTTCGACGGGCATCCGTGTCTCGCGCAAAAGGATCCTTGCCCGCATGACCCTGACTCTGGTGATCTCATCCTTGATGCTGCGGCCAAGGAGGCTGCGAAACCTTCCCTCAAGCGTGCTGCGGGAACATCCGATCTGACCGACCACCGCTTTCGCGTCGATGCCTAGTTTTACATTTGATCGAATGAACCGAGCCGCCTCCACGAATAGCGGATCGTCGCTGGCAACCACATCCGTGGAGGCGCGTTCGGTGATCCCGAGTGGCGGTATCAACAGGCTGCGCCGTGGCAGCGGTGCGCCCTGCATCAACAGTTGCAGCCAATAAGCCGCGGTGTATCCCAGACCATGAGTATCGGGCCGGATGCTCGTTAGCCGGGGATTGGTCAGCTCACAGATCACGTCATCGTCGTCCACGCCCATGACCGCAAGGTCGTCGG
>JAYTEI010000435.1:0-11373 GCA_043735445.1 Akkermansiaceae bacterium
AGCAAATCTTCCGGCGACACGGGGCCTTCGGTGATTTGATCGCCGCGTTTCACTTGGTCGCCTTCGGTGACGACGATGTGCTTGCCCATCGGGACCAAGTGATCGACTTGCTCGCCGGTCTCGGCGTGGGTGACGATGACCTTCTTCTTGCCGCGGACGTTGCCGCCGAAGGAAATGGCACCTTCGATCTTGGCGATGACGCAGGAATCCTTGGGCTTGCGGGCTTCGAAAAGCTCGGCCACCCGTGGCAGACCACCGGTGATGTCCTTGGTCCGAGCGACTTTGCGCGGAGTCTTGGCAATCTGCGTTCCCGCAGTGATGACTTGGCCCTCCTTGACGGAAAGGTGGGCACCGACGGGGATGGAGTAGCTCGCTTTGATTTCCTTGGTCTTTTCATCAATGATGACGACTTGCGGGTGGAGGTCTTCTTTATGTTCAGTAACGACCATACCCTTTTTGCCGGTTTCTTTATCCGTTTCGTTAGTCACGGTGATGCCGGAGATCATATCGCGGAGTTCTACCTTACCGTTTTTCTCGGTTAGGATAGGCACGTTGTAAGGATCCCAAGTGACGACGGTGTCGCCCTTTTTCACGTCTTCGCCATCCTTCACGGAAATGACGGAGCCGATGACGATCTGATGGCTTTCCAGCTCAAGGCCTTCCTTGTCGCGGATGGAGATGGTGCTGTTCTTGTTGAGAACAACCCAGTGGCCATCGACGTCTTGGACGGTGCGCATATCTTTATAGACAATGCGACCCGTGTTCTTGGCCTTGATGATCGGCTGTTTGAACGTGGTGGCGGCGGCCCCGCCGACGTGGAACGTCCGCATGGTAAGCTGGGTGCCGGGCTCGCCGATCGATTGGGCGGCGATGATACCCACCGCTTCGCCGATTTTCACGGGGAGGCCGGTGGCGAGGTTGAGGCCATAACAGTTAGCACAGCAACCGCGCTCGGCTTCGCATGTTAGGACGGAGCGAATCTTTAGTTTAAGCACGCCGATGCGGTCGATGCCATTGGCTTGGACTTCGTTAATAACATCATCCACTTCAACCAAGATGGAACCCGTGACGGGATCCTTGATTTGCTCGCAAGAAACACGGCCGTAGATCCGGGTGGGGAGCGACGCGGACTCCTCGTCACCATCGAAGATGGCGGCGACGGTGATGCCGTTGGCAGTTCCACAATCCTGCTTGAAGACGATGACATCCTGCGCCACATCCACCAACTTGCGGGTCATATAACCGGAGTCCGCAGTTTTCAAAGCGGTATCGGATAGACCTTTGCGGGCACCGTGGGTGGAGATGAAATACTCAAGCACCGAGAGACCTTCACGGAAGTTAGAAATGATCGGACGTTCGATGATCTCTCCCGAAGGCTTGGCCATCAGTCCGCGCATTCCGCCGAGTTGTTTGATCTGGGACTTGTTACCCCGCGCCCCGGAATCGACCATCATGAAGAGTGGCGATGCCTTTTTCTTGCCTTCGTTGTGCTCGATCTTGCGATAGAGCGCGTTGGCGATGGTGTCGGTGGCCTGGGTCCAGACGTCGACGACTTTCTGGTAGCGCTCGCCGTTGGTGATGACGCCGTTGCGATACTGTTTGGTGACCTTGTCGATTTGTTCGTAGGCATCCTTGATAACAGCCGGCTTTTCCTCGGGAATGACCATGTCCACAATCCCGATCGAAGTTCCCGAGCGGGTCGCCTCGCGGAATCCGAGGGTCTTGAGTTCATCAAGCACCTCAACAGTCTTCGGCTTGCCGGAAACCTGATAGCAGCGCCAGATGATATCGCCGATCTGCTTCTTGCCGACGTTGTTGTTAATGAAGCCAACGCCCGCAGGCCAGATTTCATTGAAACGAACGCGACCCGGAGTGGTCTCGATGATCTTACCTTGGCGAAGTGCCTGCTGGATGGGTGAGAGTTCCTTGCGGTCCTTGTCGGTGAGTTCCTCACCTTTGTAACCGAAGACCGTGGTCTTGCCGTGGTCGGGGTTGCGGATGCGGATCCACTGGTGATAGTCGATCTTTGCCGCAGCGAGCGCGAACTCGACTTCCGAAGCATTCTCAAACAATGGCATATGTTCCTCTTTCTCGCGATCCTTCTGGGTGCGGAGACCGGCCCATGTTAGATAATAAGTACCGAGAATGATATCTTGAGTCGGGACCGTCACCGGGCGACCGGATGCGGGCGAGAAGATGTTATTCGGTGCCAACATCAACTGGCGGCACTCCATCTGAGCCTCGATCGAAAGCGGGACGTGGACGGCCATTTGGTCACCGTCGAAGTCAGCATTGTATGCAGTACAAACGAGTGGGTGAACGCGGATGGCTTCACCTTCGATGAGCTTCGGCTCGAAAGCCTGGATCGAAAGCCGGTGAAGGGTCGGCGCGCGGTTGAGCAGGATCGGGTGACCCTTAGTAACCTCTGCTAGAATATCCCAGACCTCGGTGGTCTTCCGGTCGATCATCTTCTTGGCCGAGCGCACGGTGTGGCAATAGCCAAGCTCCTTGAGGCGGCGAATGATGAAGGGTTCAAACAATGTTAGAGCCATCTTCTTGGGAAGACCGCACTGACCGAGCTTGAGGTCCGGTCCGACGACGATGACGGAACGACCGGAGTAATCGACCCGCTTGCCTAGCAAGTTCTGACGGAAACGACCGCCCTTGCCCTTAAGCATATCGCTGAGGGATTTGAGCGGACGATTGCCAGCACCGGTGACGGCGCGACCGTGGCGACCGTTGTCGAAGAGTGCATCCACCGCTTCTTGTAACATCCGCTTTTCGTTGCGGATAATGACTTCCGGCGTCTTGAGAAGCAGGAGGTTTTTGAGGCGGTTGTTACGGTTGATGACGCGCCGATAGAGATCATTCAAATCGGAGGTGGCGAAACGTCCACCTTCAAGTGGCACCAGCGGACGCAAGTCCGGCGGGATCACGGGCAGCACCGTTTGGATCATCCACTCAGGGCGCGACTTGGATTGCGAGAAACCTTGAGTGATCTTGAGCCGCTTAGAGAGCTTCTTCTTGTTCTGCTTAGAACGAGTAGTTCCGAGCTCTTCTTCAAGCGCGACGATCAACGAAGGAAGGTCGCACTGGCGGAGCAATTCCATAATAGCGGCGGCACCCATGCCGGCTTGGAATGAACCATCACCATAGGTATCCTCCGCTTCGCGAAGTTCATTTTCCGTGAGAAGTTGGCCGACTTCGAGGGCGGTGTTGCCCTGCTCAGTAACGACGTAATCTTCATAGTAAATGACGCGCTCAAGCTGGCGGGCACTCATGTCTAACATGAGGCCGATGCGAGATGGCATACATTTGTAGAACCAGATATGGGAAACCGGCACTGCCAGCTCGATGTGGCCCATGCGCTCGCGACGGACGCGGCTTAGTGTAACTTCCACGCCGCAACGGTCGCAGATCACGCCCTTGTGCTTGATCCGTTTGTATTTGCCGCAGGCGCATTCCCAATCGCGGGTGGGTCCGAAGATCCGCTCGCAGAAGAGACCACCCTTTTCGGGTTTGAAGGTCCGGTAGTTGATGGTTTCCGGGTTTTTCACTTCGCCCTTGGACCAGGAACGAATGATTTCCGGCGAGGCCACGGTGATGGAAACTTGATCGAAGGCCTCAGGGCGTTCGTCCACACCAAATAGTTCGCGAAGGTTAGTATCGACACTCATGTTGTTAGTAACGTTTTAGGTCAGGTTAGGGTTCGCGTTTCAAATTACAGGGTAAGATCATCCAAGGAGTAGTCATCCAAGCCGCCGGTCATGCCGGAGCCATGGGTGGAACCCTTGCGACCCGGACGGACGTCGAGACCGAGGGATTGCATTTCCTTGATGAGAACGTTGAACGACTCGGGCGTTCCGGCTTCGAGGTTATTGTCACCTTTGACAATTGCCTCATAAATCCGGGTGCGGCCTTGGACGTCGTCCGACTTAACGGTTAGAAGTTCTTGGAGGGTATAAGCGGCACCATAAGCTTCGAGCGCCCACACTTCCATTTCTCCGAAACGCTGGCCACCGTATTGCGCCTTACCACCGAGCGGCTGCTGGGTGACGAGCGAATAGGGACCGACGGCGCGGGCGTGGATCTTGTCGGCGACCAAGTGACCGAGCTTCAAGATATAGATCATGCCGACCACAACTGGGTTATGGAAAGCTTCACCAGTACGACCATCATAGAGGGTCGATTTACCACCGGTGGTGCCGTCCTTGCCATCGCCGATCCAGGTATAGCCGCGGCCTTCGGGTTCACCGGGCTTGCGGGCGCGGAGTTCACCATTGTCACCCACGAATTTCACCCCATCGACCTTCTTGGCCTTGGACATGAATTCCCAGATGACTTCTTCCTTGATGCCGTCGAAAATCGGCGTGGCAACCTTGAAACCAAGTGCTTTGGCGGCGACGCCGAGGTGAGTTTCTAGCACCTGGCCGACGTTCATCCGCGATGGCACGCCGAGCGGGTTGAGGCAGATATCGACCGGAGTTCCATCTGCGAGATATGGCATATCTTCTTCAGGAACGATGGTGGCGACGACGCCCTTGTTACCGTGACGACCGGCCATTTTGTCACCCACGGAGAGTTTCCGTTTGGCGGCAATGAAGACTTTGACTTCCTTGATGACGCCGGGATCGACTTCATCACCGGACTCGAGCGAGTCGAGTTTGCGCTCGCGCTCGGTGTCGAGTTCCTGGAAGCGGCCTTCAAACGAACTGATGATTTCCAAGATCTTATTACGGATCGGGGAAGGATCGATTTCGATATGATCGTGGACGGAAGCAAGCTTGCGGAGCAGCGTCTTGGTGATCTTGCGGTTCGCCGGAATGATGATTTCACCGGTTTGTGCATTGACCACGTCGAGCGGGATTTTTTCGCCTAGCAGAATGTCGGAGAGACGCTCGGTGAGGTCGTCCGTCAGCTTGTCGGCCTTCTTCTTGTGCTCGTCATTAATCTTCTTGAGCGTCTTCTTGAGTTCGACCGGATCGACTTTTTCCGCGCGCTTCTTGGCGAAGCCACTTTGCGAAACGCGGACGTCCTGGACAATCCCGACGCAGCCGGATGGCACGCGGAGGGAGGTATCCTTAACATCGGCGGCCTTTTCACCGAAGATGGCGCGCAGGAGGCGCTCTTCCGGAGCAAGTTCCGTTTCGGATTTCGGAGTGATCTTACCGACGAGAATATCGCCGGGTTTCACTTCCGCGCCGATGCGGATGATCCCGTCATGGTCGAGATTGCGGAGTGCATCTTCACCGACGTTAGGGATATCACGAGTGATTTCTTCCGGTCCGAGTTTGGTGTCACGGGCGGCAACGTCGAACTCCGAGATATGGATGGATGTATAAACATCATCCTTCACCACGCGCTCGGAGATGACGATGGCATCTTCGAAGTTATAGCCATTCCATGGCATGAAGGCGACGAGAACATTTCGACCGATGGCGAGTTCGCCATCTTCAGTGTTAGGTCCATCGGCAAGTACTTGACCCTTTTTGACTTTTTGGCCGAGTTTGACGATTGGCTTCTGGTTGATGCAGGTGCCGGCGTTAGAACGCATGAACTTCCGCAATGGATAGGCCATGATGCCTTTGGCCACATTGGACTTCACGGACTCTGCGTCACTGAGGAATTTTTCCTCGGAAACGGGAAGCTTGCCATCCGAAGTGGTAACAATGATTTCCGCAGTCGCAGCGGCCACGATGCCGTCCGCTTCGGCGACCACCACCGCGCGGGAATCGCGGGCAGCTTTGCCTTCCAGACCGGTGCCGACGAGCGGCGACTCGGAAACGAGCAGCGGCACGCCTTGGCGTTGCATGTTAGAACCCATCAGCGCGCGGTTCGCGTCGTCGTGCTCAAGGAACGGGATCAGACCGGCAGCCACGGAAACCATCTGCTTGGGCGATACGTCCATATAGTTCACTTCTGAAGCCAATGCTTCAATGAACTCGCCGCCTTTTTCACGGGCGGTGATACGCTCGCTTTTGAATGTGCCGTCTTTGTTAATGAGGTTATTCGCCTGGGCGATGAGGAAATTTTCCTCTTGGTCGGCGGACAAGTATTCAACCTCGTTAGTGACTTTCGAGTTCACCACGCGGCGGTAAGGAGTTTCGATGAAGCCGAACTCGTTGATCCGAGCATAGGTACACATTGAGTTGATGAGACCAATGTTAGGACCTTCCGGGGTTTCGATCGGGCAGATCCGACCGTAGTGGGACGGATGCACGTCGCGGACTTCGAAGCCAGCACGGTCACGATTGAGACCGCCTGGTCCAAGCGCTGATAGACGGCGCTTGTGCGTCAACTCAGCGAGCGGATTGGTTTGGTCCATGAACTGCGAGAGCTGTGAACGGCCGAAGAAATCACGCACGACGGCGGAAAGCGCTTTCGGGTTGATTAACTTCTGCGGTGTCATGCCTTCAATGTTTACATCGAACAAGGTCATCCGCTCTTTCACCAAACGCTCGGTGCGAGCGAGGCCCACGCGGCATTGGTTGGCGAGAAGTTCACCCACCGCACGGACGCGGCGCGAGCCAAGGTGGTCAATGTCATCAATGACACCGTCGCCTTTTTTCAACTTCAAGATATAGCGAACGGCAGCGAGGAAATCCTCGGGAACCATGATCCGTTGATCGGAATCCACTTGGATGCCGAGTTTCTGATTGATCTTATAACGACCGACGCGGGTAAGGTCATATTTCTTCGCATCGAAGAACAAACGCTTGAGCAAAGCACGGGCATTGGCAGCGGTCGGCGGATCTCCGGGGCGGAGTTTCCGATAGATATCTTTGAGCGCGGATTCTTCATCCTTAGCCGGATCCTTGCGGAGCGACTTGAGCAAGATTTCATCTTCGCGACCGTCGATCACTTCGACACTCTTATGGCCGAGGGCTAGAAGCTGCCGGACGATACCAATGGTGAGTGGCTCATAGGCTTTCGCCACTGTTAGCTCGCCATCAAGGATATCTTCGAATGGCACCTTGTGGCCCAGTTCACCTTCATCCATTGCTTCACTCAGTGCGAGCGACTCAGGAGAATAGAAATGGCTGACGATGTCGCGATCCGTCGGATAACCAAGCACGCGCAGGAAGGTGGTGGCCAGGAACTTGCGGCGACGACGGCGGCGGTCGAGATATACATAGAGCAGATCGTTAGTGTCGAACTGCACCTCTAACCACGAACCGCGGTCAGGAATGATGCGGAAGGAGTGGAGAAGCTTGCCATTCAAGTGCTGCGAGGTTTCGAAACAGATCCCCGGCGAGCGATGGAGTTGGGAAACGATCACCCGCTCTGCACCGTTGATGATGAAAGTGCCGCGGCGGGTCATCATCGGCAGTTCGCCCATGTACACGCGCTCTTTCTTGGTGCCAGTCTCATCCTTCAACTTAAACGTCACATAGAGTGCCGCGCTGAAGCTCTCGCTGTTGCGCAGCGAGTCGAGTGACGTGATTTTAGGATCCTCAATATCATAGGTGACGAAATCGAGTTCGATCGCTTCGTCATAACTTTTGATCGGGAAAACCTCGCGGAAAACCGCTTGGAGACCCGCATCTGCTCGCTCGCTGGGGAGCACTTCCTTCTGAAGGAATTCATCGTAAGAGCGACTCTGAACCTCAATGAGGTTAGGTGGCTCGATGACTTCTTCGAATTTCCCGAAATAGAGACGTTCAGCCATGGCGTTTAGTGGTATTCTTCTTACAAATTGAGCCCGAGCCGCGGAGCGACTCAGGCAGGGTGGATCAAGCGTTGAAAAGTGGAGTCGGAATCGGCGGGAAAATCTGGATATACAATGTTAGATACTCCCGCCGGTTTCGACAGAAAGTCCCGAGACAGATTGCTCTGCCTCGGGACAAATCCGAAAGGTGTTACTTGAGTTCGATTTTGGCACCAGCCTCTTCGAGCTTCTTCTTGGCGGTTTCGCCGGCATCTTTGCCGACGCCTTCGAGGATCTTAGCAGGTGCGCTCTCGACGAGCTTCTTCGCGTCTGCAAGGCCAAGGCCGGGAGCGACTTCGCGGACTGCCTTAATGACGGCAATCTTATTCGGGCCGCACTCGGTGAGCACGACGTCGAATTCAGTCTTCTCTTCGACAGCTTCTGCAACAGCAGCAGGACCGGCGACGCCGACTGGTGCGGCAGCGGAAACGCCCCATTGTTCTTCAAGTTGCTTTACGAGTGCGACAGCTTCCAAGACGGTGAGCTTGCCGAGTTCTTCTACGAGTGTATCAATATTAGCCATTTTGTTATTCTCCTTGTTCGGTATCGTCGCCTCCAGAGCCTCCGGAGATTTCAGAGCAACAGCCGTTGCGCCGACGAGGAACCATTATGGGTTCAAGTGACGAACGGGAGCCGCCGTCACTATCAATTCAGATTGTTTAGTTAGTCAGCAACTGGAGCTTCGGCTTCAGCAACTGGAGCTTCGGCTTCAGCGGCGGGTGTTTCGGCAACCACGGGGGCGATCTCTGCTTCTGCGGTTGGTGTTTCGGCTTCTGCTGCTGGAGCTTCGATCTCTGCAACCGGAGCCGCATCGGCTTCGGTGGCCGAGTCGTCGCCGTCTGGGTTAAACTTGTTTTTGACGATCCGGGCGATGCGAGTCGCAGGCTCGAGGATGGTCGCCAATAGTTGAGATAGGACGGCTTCGCGGGATGGAATGTCGGCGATGCTTTGAAGCGCTGCTGCGTCTAACACTGCATTACCAAGGATGCCCACCTTCATCTCGGGCTTCTTGAATTCCTTTTCGAAATTCTTGATAACCTTAGCGGCGGAGAACACTTCGGCTTCACCCATGACATAAGCCATTTGACCGGTTAGGTCGGCACCGATGTCCGGCATTCCGGCTTCGGCAAGGGCTTTGCGCATGTAGCTATTCTTCGCGACGGTGCAGTTAGCACCACCCGCGCCGAGGCGATTGCGGAGTTCCGTGAATTGCTGCACCGTGAGACCGGTGTAATCGATGACGATCAGATAGGGAGACGCGTTGACGCGATCCAACAGGCCGTTGATGATGATTTTCTTATCAGGATTCATATGCGTTGGCGGCCAGGTGTTAGGCAGATGCCTTGGTGTAGGTGGCGGCTTCCAGAGGAATGCCGGGAAGCATCGAAGCGGCGAGAGTCACGGCTTGGATGTAGTTGCCCTTGGCGGAGGCCGGCTTGGCGCGGACGACGCTGTCCACGAAGGCGCGGGCGTTTTCTTCTAACTGCGAAGGCTCAAAGGAGGACTTGCCGATGGAACCCGAAACGTTGCCGTTCTTGTCGAGTTTGAAATCCACGCGGCCGGCTTTCACTTCACGAACCGCCTTGGCGGTGTCGTCGGTGACGGTGCCGGTCTTCGGGTTCGGCATCAAGCCACGGGGGCCGAGGATCCGGGCGATTTTCCGAACTTCCGTCATGGCATCGGGAGTGGCGATCGCGGAATCGAAATCCGTGAAACCTTCCTGGACGCGCTTGATGAGGTCTTCGTAACCGACGAACTCAGCGCCAGCGGCGATGGCGGCTTCAGCAGCCGCGCCTTGGGCGAAGACGACAACGCGGACGTTGCGTCCGGTGCCGTGTGGCAGCGAAACGGAACCACGAACCATTTGGTCGCTCTTGCGGGGATCCACGCCGAGGTGGAACGAAAGAGTGACGGTGGGAGTGAACTTGGGCGCCGGGAATTCCTTCACGGTGCTGATTGCATCGACGAGCGAGTAACTCTTGCCAGCTTGGACAAGGGCGACTGCCTTTTTGTAGCGTTTGCTGCGGTGTTTGGCCATTTTGTTAGTAGGTTGCAGTTCGGTCGGAAATCGCGGGTTGCGCTTCCCTCCTGCGGGTGCTTCGGGCGGTGAGGCCGTTAGCGGAGAGTTTGGGAAAAGAGGAAGAATGTCGGCGGGACGCCAACACTCCTTGATTTAGTAACCTTCGATTTCGAGGCCCATCTGGCGGGCAGTGCCTGCTAGAATGCGGCACGCGGCTTCAGGATCCTTGGTGTTGAGATCGGGCATCTTGATTTTGACGACCTCCATGAGCTGAGCCTTGGTGATCTTGCCGACCTTGATTTTGTTAGCTTCCTTCGAACCCGAAGCAAGTCCTGCGATCTTCTTGAGAAGATTGCCGGCAGGTGGCTTCTTGGTGATGAAGGAGAATGACTTGTCCTTGTAAACGGAAATCACGACCGGGAGCACGTCACCCACTTGGGACTGCGTGATCGCGTTGAATTCCTTACAGAACGCCATGATGTTGACACCTGCCTGACCGAGGGCTGGGCCGACGGGAGGTGATGGATTGGCGGCTCCGGCTTTGATCTGGAGCTTGATGAGTTTGACGACTTCCTTGGCCATAAAATAATGCGGTTAAACTTGCGGGAGAGGGGTGGTTGTATATTCGAGAGTGCTGGTCCAGACAATTATGCTCTTTCGACCTGCCAATATTCGAGTTCGACCGGAGTGCTGCGTCCGAAGATCGTCACCGACACGCGAAGCTTGCCGCGCTCGGGGTCGATTTCCTCGACGATTCCGTTCTGACTCTGGAATGGACCATCGGCCACCTTGACGGTGTCGCCGACTTCGAAACTGATGGCGGGACGGACGCTTTCCTCGCGCTCTTTGATTTGCGAAAGCATCGCTTCGACCTCACGCGGACGCATCGGCGCGGGGCGGTCTTTGGTGCCGGCGAAGCCGATCACGCCGTCCATTTCCTTGATGAAAAACCAGGTCTTTTCGACAAGCTGGTTGTCCTCGGTGGCGAGGTTCATATTGACGATGATATAGCCGGGGAAGAATTTCTTCTTGGTCTCGGTCTTCTTGCCACGGCGGATTTCGGAGACCATTTCGGTCGGCACGAGCACCTCGCGGATGTATTCGGTCATCCCTTCGGCCTCGGCGGTGCGGGCGATGCGGTCGCGGACTTTGCCTTCTTGGCCGGAGAGGACCTGGACAACGTACCACTGGTCGCGGAATGGTTTGGTTTCTGACATGACGGGTCGGTCGGAGATGGATTGAATCACGGTGGCTAACGGATCAGCGGCCGAAGTCGAAATTGGTGAAGAAACCCACGATCAGGACGTGGAAAAAATCCCAGAATTGCACGAATCCCGCGAGCAGGATCATGGCGATGAGAACGACGATGGTGGAATCGACGAGTTCTTTGTATTTCCTAATTCCCTTAATTTTCGGGTCAGATTCCCAAGGCCAGCTTGCTTTGCGCAGCTCGCCTTTTACTTCGCCGAGGAAATTGGAGATTTTCGAAAACATGATGTCGTTTGACGATGAGACTGAGAGGAAAATGGCACGCCAGGGGGGACTCGAACCCACAACATTCGGTTTTGGAGACCGACGCTCTACCAATTGAACTACTGACGTGTTGTGAGGCGAATCGAGGGCACCCCCGTTTGTCCGGGGTGCC